>JAEDFR010000075.1 GCA_016297945.1 Lachnospiraceae bacterium
TCAAGCAGAATTACAAGAAGAAATTGATTTGTGTAATAAATATTTTATAGAAGAATATATGCATAAAGAGTCTACTGAGCATGAAAGACTTGCATTAAAGATTGTTACGATGTGCATGCAGACATTATCTGCATTAAAAGATGGAGAGTTAGAAGATTATAAACATATTAAACAGTGGAAATCTGATGTTATGGATGAGTTTTGCAGATATGATTGTAATTCAGTCGAAGAAGCGAGACATAATGGATATATTAATGCTATTGATGATTTTGTGAATTTAGCGAAAGAGTATACTTTTAAGCATCGTAAAGAAGATATAACTAGTTGTTGCATAGGTTTTATAGAATTTTTCGCGGAACAATTAAAGGAATAAAAACAATGAACAAGCATAAACTATTATCAATTTTAAAACAAAAACTACTCGGTCTTGTCCTAGTCGGATTTGGTATCTTAATTCCATTCGTTCTGGATGGAGATGCTACCGCAAGTGTTATTATTGTACCTATGGGTCTGTTTGCCCTATTTACAAAAGAGAGGTTCTTCTGAACCTCTCTTTTCCTTTTACACATCCTTCAAATAATTTCCACTCGCCCATCCTTTTTTATCAGGGATGTAAAACCACTCTGTAAAATTTAAAAGTTTCGTCTTGGAGCAAAGAACAATATCATTCTTTCTTACATATCCAACGATTTTTCCATCCATTCCTGGCTTTTCTCTTACATTCAATGTATATGCTGTCACTCGCTTATACTTTTCTTCTTCATCATAAGCAGGAACCGCATACCCTCGAACATATCTCGCGTTCTGTGAGATAGTTCTTCGTTTAACGGAATTTTTATTATTTCCTTCAATAATTGTAATATACTTTCCTTCAATCTTTTCCACGATTCCGACATGATCTGGCGCACCTGTGCAGTCTCCGATTCCAGAATCGTTCCAATCATAGAAGATAATGTCACCCGGCAAAGGCTTATAAGAATCATTCTCAATAAACCGATTTGCCTTTTTATACTTTTCAAGCATCTTCTGGCAGGAACACTCTTTCAAGATGATATCATCATACCCGCAAAGAATCCCTACTGTCGAAACGAATGCAGCACACCACGCATCAGTTGGTTTTAATACATACCCACGCGGTAGTGGCTTTTGATTATAAACATCAAGAATCTTGCTCTTATATTCCGGATCCATTTCATTAAGACCGATAAAATTCTGTGCAGTGCTTACAATTACACTTCTTTTATACATTGCATACCTCCTATTTATCCAGTCTTTCAAGCAGTTTTTCAATCACTGCTGTATTACTGGATATCGTTTTGATTAATTCCTTCGTGGTTGTCATCCGCTCGAACAAAAGGAAACCTGTGACCACGATAGGAAAACCAACTGTACAAACTACATCTTTAATCACATCAACCCATTCCATGCTTTCGTACCTCCTTTTTATAAGTATATACCAGATTGTATCAGACTTTCAAGTTCATTTATTTCATTGGAAGTCATCCGATCTGTTTTTAAATCAGAAAACCTTCCTTTTGTAAAACCGGAAAACTCTCTACCATAACCTCCATAATTGGAAGGAAGTCCGTAAATCTTGTGAAGATTATTCGGCGTCTCTGTTTCATAGTATTCATAGATTAAATAAATATACTGTGGCATATTCAAAGCTACTCCACCGGAGAAACTTCCTTTTGTGGTAAGTAAATCATTCGGTTTACTCATCTGGGATAAAGAAAAGCCATTTCCTGCAGCACCCGCCGCACCGCCTATCATTGCACCGACCGGAGCACCAACACCACCGACCATAGAACCTACTTTCGCTCCAGCTCCTGCGCCACTAAATACGGAAGAACCGGAATTCATGACCGATTGAAGCATTGCGGATGAATAGGAAGCGAAGTCACTACCCTGAATCGGTAAATTAACACCAAGCACACAATCAAAGTATTCAATCATCTGACCATTAGACATTAAACAGCAGATTCCGCTTCCGGTATAAATATCGACATAATACCGGATAGATACTGTCTTTCCCAGATACCGCGCCAAATCCAATTTTTTCAATCCGACATATGGAAGATATATCGTGATGGATGAGTATGGCTCGTAGTCTCTCCAATCGTTAAAATATCTCGCAATCGTGAAAGTTCCACCGCTCAAAAATCCACTTGGTGCAGCGAGTTTTTTAATTGAAAAATCCAAATCATGAGAATAAGAACCAAAAGAAATCTTATTCTCACTCGTCCAAGTTCCGATTTGCTCTTCCGAAAAAGGGAAATACATCAATGAAATGATGGATTGAATCGGATTCGCTCCGTACAGTTCCAATCCCTTTTTAATATTCGCAATGATACTTTCATCATTCGAATAGAAAATATTCGTGATGTTTAATAACTGCGATAAAGTCATGGAATACACTTTACCGAATGGAGAGCGCGCATCCGATGAACCGAATTCGGTTTCGTCATCGTCTCCTTCTGGTGGAGTCGGAATTGTAATATTTCCATCTTCATCTTCTCCGGTCGGGTCCTCGCCATCTGCATCCTTTTCGGCATCCTCTTCATTTTTCCAAATTCGCATATTCGTTTGAAGCATTGTGCAAGAGTTGATTCCATTACCAATCTGGTTACCAAGTTTATAATAGAATGGCCCTATATATTGGATAGAACCTTCAACATCATTGTACTGTGCTGCAACTGCTTCTTTATAAGAAGAGAAATAAACTTCTCCGGAATATTTAATCGTGAGAGAGTTATCCGCTTCATTTAAATAAAGAGAGCATCTTCCGGTGTCCTTCATTCGGATTCTTTCATATTTCACCTGAATCGGACCATAATTTGACACATTCCCGAATGCATCTACATCACATGTCCTATATTTATTGTAAATATAATAATCGAATCCCGCAGGCATTTCGGCGGGCTTATCTGTTAAATTGATTATTCGATTTAATATTGGGTTTGAATCCTGCAGCAGATGTTCATGGTTGTAGTATCTCCAATATGCTTCTGTAGGTGCTGACGGATTGTCAAAATCCTGAACGAAATTATAAGTTTCAACCCAAGATTGTGGATATATTGTTCCTCCTGATCCTTGCAATATCAAAGGAAGATTCGTATCTATCGGTTGCCCTCCTACGCAAAAATCCCAATCGAAGTTTGCAATGGCATAATCATTTGCTGAAATAACATCTTTAGTTCCATTAAAAAAAGAAGAATCGATTGGCACGTCGTTAACAGTTCCGGTATAATTTGAATAAGTTCCTCCAAGAACCCCGAGCGGAAATTTTATAACTAAACCGTTATAATACACTCCACTCGAATCACGATTAGAAAGAATCACATTGGGGTAAGCACCTGTCTGATTCGGTGTGAAATCAAATTCAATATTACAATCAAATTTTTGATAATAATATGGGTTGTTTACTTCCATTGCACATTTCAAATAGTAATGCTTGGTCTCCAAATCAGTTCCGAAATTATAATTTGATTTGTCAAATGATTTTGAAATATCATCCAATGTTAGCATTTGTCTAACTGCCATTTTATTTACCTCCTATCATTAATATATAGGTTCTTCCGGAAAATGGAGAATCTGCAATTTTTCGCACTTCTCTTTTTACTGTCTTTTGACTTCTTACATATGGGTCCTCTATTTCCATATTCGGGTGATTCGTGCTTCGCTCTGCAATCAAAAGCGAATTTGCTATATTATTCTGAAATGACATGAGAACATCCACATGCAAAGAAATTTCCATGATACCGCCTGGCATCAACTGAATATCGCGCACGAAATAATACCGGCCGAGTTCCGGTAAGTATGCGTAGTTAAAATTTAAATTGGTTCTTTTCAATGTAACCACCGGATCTTCAATGCTGCAAGGCTCCTTGTAGTGGCAAGAAAGTTCTGCCACTTTCGTTCCACTTACATTCTTTCGCACTCGGTTCATCTCATCCGATATATTATATAAATTTATTGTAGCCATACAATCTCCTTTACAATATAAAGAATGCATCATATCCAGAATCAGAAAACTGAAACAATTCTCGGATTAATATTTCGAACAATTTGTCATAAAAAGCAATATTTTCGCGCAAATCAACTTCGGAACGGATTAATTCCTGCAATGTCTTTGCACTTACATTCCCATTTTTCTTCCGCTCGTCCACGGTATCAGTTTTGTTATTAAGCATATCGATTCTCTCACCGAAATTTTGGGTGTCCGTATAGGAATTGTTTGAAGTCTCTGCTTTTTCTGTATTCGTAAACGATTCGCCTTCATTCCAGGGAGAGGTTGAGGATACGGAAGAAGATGCTTGCGCTCCGTTCTCATATGTGTTTGTGCTGGATCCAATATGGTTTTGCTGATCTGCATCCACATGGATTCTCGCAACTTCTGTTAAATTAGTGGAATCTAATGCACTATATGATTCTTTTAAAGTTTTATACATTCTATTGATAGATTCTTTATAAGTATACATAAATCCTAGCACTGATGAATGAAATTCTTCAATCGCAAGAGCATCTTCATCATTCAAATCTAAACAGAATAAGAAATTCCTTCTTTTAACCGATTGAAATTTATCAATATTTTTTCCATTCGTGAAGTAATCTTCCCAGAATGAGAACGAGTAATCATAAGAATCTACTTTTCCGAGTAAAAAATAATCTGTATTGTTTGCTTTGTTATATGCTTGAATCATATCATAAATTTCTTTCAAGGTCATTCGTCTGCTCATTTTCGCCCTCCTCCTTGTATTCCAGAATAGAAACTTTTTCGACTGTCCAATTCGTGTCGAATAAATTGTTGACCATTTCACAACCGCGCTTCCGGCTCTCCAACATGTCAGAGATATTCAATAAAACCATAGAATCATTCGCCTGTATTTCTTCCTGAATCATATTTCCTTTTTTCTTCCAAGTAGTTCTTACTCCTATCGCATTGTAGAAACCTTCCAAAGTGTTATCCATAGCTTCCACTAAATCCAATACAGAAAGAGTGGTATTTTTGCTGATTCCTTTAAAATCAACGCCCAAAAAAGCCGGATCCATGATAACTCCGACTTTTCCGGTGCAAAGGCTATCTCGGTAAGCCATGATAGACTGTCTTTGCGCTTCGGTGCTTGCTACCGGAATACCACCGGAATCTCTTCCATTGATAAGTGTATTAATCAATGAAACTTCCATATGTGCGAGCAAAATCGCATACCGATTGATTAAAGGATAAAGGGATGTATATGTGGAAGTATTCCCAATCAATGCAACTTCTGTTCCAATTTCAAACACTCCTGAAAAAATCGGGGATGAAATAGAAAGAGATTTTTTTGTATCATAAAAGAGAGTCGGTTCGCCGGAAAACTCTGCGAAAAATGGTAAAGGCTCTCTCTTTGTTTCTTTACCGGAATAAACAGCACACATTCCATTGGCCATGAGAGGAATCTCAATCTCTTTCTGGGAAAGAGAAAGACCGAATACATCTGGATCTTTTGAAAGATTCTTCCACTTGAACAAAAGCATGGTTCTTTCAAAAAGGTAATTCATCCAATATCGATAATTGGCTGCAAAAGTAGACGCGCTCTTGCTCAATCGATTTAGATTTGCATTTTTGATGATAGAATCAAAATTCATAATTTTTTCCTCCTATTAAAAAATGGAGAGAGACAGGGTGGCTCTCTCCACTTTTTTATTAAATTTAAGCGACATAGAATACTACAGAATTTTCGCTTAAATCAACCGCATATCCTTTGTCTGCCTTCTTGAAGATATTCATCCTCTCGGCTCTCGGATTGTACATGGTGTTGGTTCTTACATTATAGATGCAGGAAGCAACCGCGTCATAATCATGAATGAATGCTACGATACCGCTCTGTTCAATCGTTCCTGTTTCATTCTCCGGAGTGATAAGTTCAGAGTTTGTGACATTCACGGTCGAGCAATTTGCAAAAGAGAAATCTTCTCCGCTTGCCTGCCAGAAGGAAATCTCTTCATATCCGGGAAGAGCGACTAACTCTTTGTGGTAAGTACCAGATTCTAAATAGGAAGCGGTCGCAGATGCAAACTGGTCAAGAATTTCAACAACCATTTTTTCGCTCGTGGTCTGTCTCGGAATTCCTTCTGCATTGTAAACCGTGGTCGGTCTCTTCAAGTGCTTTACAACCTGGTTAATTTCATAGGATGCAAATTTCAAGAAATCTGCGTTTGTAAGTGCAGCCGAAACGGTAAGAGTCTGAGAATACTTTGTGTTGTATTCAGAAAGCAAGTTTCTCTTCTGGGATGCTTTTCCTTTGATTAAAGTTCCGGCAATACAAGTAGATGCAGCAAGGTCAGCGAGCGCGTCTTCTGCAATCGTCATAGCATTGTCCATATTGATAAAGATTCCATCAATAAAGGCTCCCATTGCAGCCGCATTCTGGAATGCGGTAAATAACTGCCGATCCGGGATTGAATCTTCATAAGACCAAGTACCAATTTTCGAGAAGAGTTTCTGAACTGCTTCTGTCTGAATCTCTACATCAAATGGATTGACCTGCGTTTCGGTCTCCCAGGTTCCGTTATTAACAGCCGAATGCAATTTGTAGGAAATCTTCTGATAAATGATTCCCCAATTCATCTCGTCCCTCTTGATTGAACGATTCGTTGCTTTAAATTTACGAATCGCAATCACAGTTCTTCCAATCCGATCTACAAGTGCATTGTAAAATGCTTCCTTGTTTTTGTCGGATGAAAGAACCAAATCTCCGAGTGAAACCAGGGTTGAAGTATCTTTGACTGCAATCGCTTTGCTGCCTAATGCTTCCTTGGTCGCATCATTGACCATCAAATAAATCTGATTAACTGTTGCCATTTTCGTTTTCCTCCTCATTATTTAAGTTTGAATTAGTTTCTTGTTCTGGCTCTTTGAATAACTCTTCCGATTCGTCCGGTGCCACAATAGAGTCTTTTTCCAATTCTTTTCGTACTTCTTCTTCATAAAAGTCAAATACATCTTTAATCGGTTTCATAAAATACCTCCTCTCTGTTCAATGACATGTGTAAAATCACTACCGGTCAGATTGTCCGAAAAAGAAACCATTCCTTCATTGACTAATTTAGTCATTATCAGTTCCGGTTTTATGTTAACATTCAAATTCTTGCTTGTCAATATATCTTCTGAATATTCATCCGATAGGATTCGCCTGATTCTTCTATTTCCTGTAAATGGATAAACATATACAAGAGTCGCACCGGATTTTTCATCCTGCAACAGGTTCAATACAAAAGAAAAACCACTCGATTTTAACAAGACTTCGTATAATCTGGTATACTCGGAATACTTCTTCTCCAGTTTTGGCATGGCTTTCGTCTGCCACTGACCGCCTGCAATGTGCTCCCTTGCTTTTCCGAAAAACATACTGGACGAAGTTCCGAGGTTTTCACAATATTCGACTGCGATTTTTGTTTTTGTTCCGTCCTCGTTTTCAAAGAAATAATCATCAATCGTTCCCGGTTTCTGTTTCGGTATTTTGTCGAGACACCATTCCAAAAAGTATGGGCAGACGCGCGATATTGTATTCCCGACTAGCCAACAGGAACCATTCTTGTCTCGTAAAATGGTTGAAACCATTTTTTGTAAAGTGGTAGGTTCATTTTCTAAATAGATAGAATCGGTTATAAATTCCTCGAAAATAATATTCTTATACCCAACAAAAGCCTGAGATGCAAAGTGATGATATCCGGTTAACCAAACGATTCGCCCGAGTTCTTTTCCATTTACAATTTTATTCTTGTTTTCATCATAATTTGCTGCATAAATGACGCCCCTATATGCGTGAATCAAGGAATACTCTCCATTGCTTATTGCAAAAATTGGAGCGTCTGCAAAATATGCATCTACATCCGAAGCCTTCACGTCCATTTCATATCTTCTCATATAAATAAGTTTCCCTTTTCCTTCCAATGCTTCCATAACTGCATGTTCTTTTACTGCGTATGATTTACCATTCGATTTTTCACCAAGAAGCATATTATAGTTTGCTTCATGCTTCAATATGTTTTCCACACGATAATACTTTTTCTTTTTAATAGACATTTTTTAACCTCCTAACCAAAAATAGCCAATCTCGAATGTTGATCATTTCCGAAATTTTCAAAAACTTCTTCTAAATCAATCAAATCCAAATAGTCGCTTGAAATCTTTAAATGATAACCGGTCGGTCTCAAATTGATTCCATATTTAATAAAAGAATGAAATTCATCATATTGCCCTTTATTCCAAATGACATCCGGCATGTCGGATAGATAAGTGTGCAACTTCTTTCTTACATTCGGAGAATCTTTATCAAATATAGTTCCGTCCGTGAAGTTTTTAATATCATCATTCAAATCCTTCACAGCATCTTTATTAATACCGGAAACGGTCATGTGCAACTTTTTATCTTCTGTCCGATAAATATATCTTTTCGCTCCAAGGGTCTTGAATTCAATAAAAGGTTCTTCCGCTTCAAAATGCCCGATCGGATGTTTCTTTCCTTTTGGATCTACGGGTCTTGTTCGTTCGAAATCAATATCATACCATTGACAAACTGTCTTTACTCTTTCATCCACAAGCACATTATACCAAGAGAAATCAGCAAATCCTCGCATTTTAATCGAATCAGTATCACAATAAATCACATCTTCATCATTTGAGGATGCATATTCTGTATGTTCAATAGATGCCAAATCTTTTCCAAGAATACAAGACCATAGCGACCTTCTGGAATATGCGGTTATCCACGGACCCCATTGATAAGCCATAAACGAGCGACCTTTATTATTCGATTTTAAATCGTCCAAGAAATCATTGACTTCTTTTTCACTCTTATATTGCACTGACCAATCACCCTTTTCATAAATGATTGAATCCTGTATTAAGTCCGTGACTGCCATGCCGAATATACTATTTATATATTGTTTGCTCTCTGCATATAGTGCTTCTGCTCCTGGTACTTCCTCGTCCTTTACTCCCTTTAATGTTGTCTTTTGACAATACAACTCGAGAATATATTCAATGAATATTTTAGGCAAATAGCCTTTTCTTGCCCGGTAGCAATCCAATACTTCCATTTCAAAAGAATAGGTTTCTGAAAAAATATCCCAATCTGCATCCGTAGTCCATAATTCTAATTCATCACAATCAATAATTCTTCCATTGTCGAAAGTTCCATTGATGCATCTTTCACACTTCGAGGATGAAAGATAGTGATTTGAAGTCTTTGCTTTTACATTCGTTAATCGTAAATGCAAAATGTAAGCGAATTTATATCTCTTTTCCGGCTCCCAGATATCCCTTGTGAAGTTTGAAACCGGATATTTAAAAGCAATCATATGGTATGGATAGGACGAAGCAAAGTCAAACTGCCCTCCGGCATATTCATCTGATTCTTCAATCGGTTCTATCGTCCAGCCGGATAAAGTATAATTCGCGTGTGTATATCCTCCGGAGAAAATCTTGTGATAAATGCGATACATTTCCACCGATTCCGGTATCATTTTTAATGCCAGACGATAAGCCTGTTTATCTTTTCGAACTCTTTTTTTCACTTCTCTTCTTACTTGCCCTGTTTGGGTCAAAGGAATAGAGCGAATATGATTATATTTTTCCAAAAACTTCTGAATTCCTTTATATACTACAAGACAGTCTCTTTCACAATATTCCATTTCTTCATCCGTTAAATTTGTGAGCGGAGTTCGTAAAATATTATAATCGAGTGAGTGCAATTTTGGAAATCCTAGGATGTCTCCCCATGTTTCTAACGAAAAGTGAGTGAGTGACATGCTGCACCTGAATTCGATATTGGGTAACTCTTCCGGTATTGCGTAAATAGGTTTGTGCATATTTCTGGCGAATATTTTCCAATTCTCGAAATAGTTCTGCAAGAAGGAAAACTCGAATCCTAAATTGTGAACCCAGATGATGAAATGGGTATCTTTTGGAAACTTCCGAAGTATACTCGGAATGTCAGATAAAAGCCTACCATGATATACTTCATCTTCTATTGAAAGCTGCCATTTATATGGTAGGGCAATAGGTGTTAATTCTGACCAATACTCATCCGGTTTGTGTGGAATGTAAGGAATGACTTCTCCGTTTTCATCAATCCATGCGGATGTTGTTTCAATGTCGAATGTGATAATAATGTCACTTTCGAATTGATATTCTGCATCTTTTTTCTTGGATTTATATTTCTTTTCTTCTAATAAATTAAGATTTATGTCGCTGATAGATTTCCAAGAGTTTTCTTTCATTTTTCATATCTCCCTGCGCGAGTTCCTGAACGAATACTCTCCATTCACCTTTTCGAATGTCATATAATTTCTTTTTTTCAATCATTAAGAATGCATCCACCAATTTTTTCGCATTTATGCCTTCCTCGATAAGTTCCAAAATCTGTTCGGAACCGAAATCTCTTGTTTCGGTCAGTTCTTGATATACACTCGGATTTGCATTGAAAAATTTTATCAAATTTTTATATTGATTATTAGTGAGTGAAATTCCGAATCTCTCTTCCAGTGTTGCTTTTTTCTTATTTTTCAATTCTTTTCTTCTTTTCTTTGTAAAGTAAAGAGATTCTATATAATCTTTTTGTGCGAATAATAATGTAGTCAACCGTTTCTTATTCATTTTTGACAAGTCACCGAGAGGGAGAGAATCTTTCATTCTTCCTTTTTTCGAGCCTGTAATCTGACTAAAACGGGCTTCCATGGAAGATAGGAAGCCCGAGTTCTGACCCTTCAATTCTTTTTTATAGGCCTTGTAAGAACGGTTGATTTTTCTTTGATTCTTTCGAATCTCTTTTATCAACTCATTTCTATTCATTTATTTTACCTCACTAATTTCATGCGCGGAAATGTAAGTTTCATATACTTTCTTCCCGTCTTTGCTCTCATAGACACCGGATGCAACATATCCGAGTACCTTCACATGGTCACCTTGTTCAGGATGAGGAATATCACTCGAAAAAGCCTTTATCATGATATAGTTCGTGATTTTTTCACTCATCTGGCTGGCAATCGTGAAAGAAATGAATTTCTCTGTTTCTGCAAGAATTCTTGTTACTTTGCCAGTAATAACAAGCGCATTTTCGTCCTTTTCAAAAGTTTCGGATGTTTTGGTTGTTGTGGTTTTTGTTTTCATGTTTAATCCTCCATAAAATTGTTTTCTTTAAAATCTGGTGTTAATACCATTAAATTGTTTAGTAAATCATTCCCGGCTTTGTTAACTGAGAATGAATCTGAATTCATGAACATCTTAATATAAAAGAGAAGCAAATCGGTATTCTTATGTTTCCCTCTTTCGAAATTGCCGATTGTGTTCATGCTTATATGAAGATGTTCACTAATTTCTTTTTGAGTAATGCGCGTATATGTTTTTCTTGTATAAGCACATTTTAATTGTAAATCAATGAAATTTTCTATCATATAGTGCTTGTACCTCCTTTCAATTTCAATCATATCAAACATTTATGACCTTGTCAACAACATTTTG
>JAEDFR010000229.1 GCA_016297945.1 Lachnospiraceae bacterium
CTCCCGAATTTGCCACTTGTTGATTAGATTTTGATAAAAAATTTCCTGTTTTTGCAAGGTTTTCCTTGCATTTTTTGTGTTCTTATGTTATAATTGTTATGTTGGCACATATGTATTTTCGGAGGCATTTTATGTTTGTTGAATGTATTAAAAATAATGGAATTCCCTATCTTCGTTTAGTCCAGGGTATTCGGGTTACAAATAAAAACGGATATCGAACCTCTCAAAAGAAAGTGATTCTCAGCATTGGGCCTCTCTCCAGATTTGATGATGGTCAGCCGGATTATGTCGAGCGTCTAAAAAAATCCTTTAAAGACGGTGATCCGCTGATCCCTGCTTTGAAACCTTACTGTTCTCCTCAAAAACCTGCTGAAACCTACCGTTTTACCATTCATGAAGGCAGCCCCGATTGCTTTGGCCATCCGAAACTTTTCTGCCATGTTTTACTGGAACGTATTCTTGAGGAACTTGGCCTTAACACTTTTTTTGCCTCTTATAAAGGATTCACAAAGCTTCAGTTTGATGTCTACAGCTTCGCCAAACTGCTCATCTTTGGCAGGCTCCTGAACCCTGCTTCCAAGTCCGCTACGGTCCGACAAAATGATGATTATTATGAGCAAATCCTGAAGGATTTTAATCCCGATAACGTTTATGATACACTTTCTTTTATTGCCCGGAACAAAGACAAGATCATCCGTCGCATGAACACCAATCTTGTCAAAAAAGCAGGCCGCTCTCCTGAGATCATCTATTATGATGTAACAAACTTTTACTTTGAAACGGAAGAACCGGATGAGGATATCCTGGATGAAGATGGAAATGTTACCCGGAAAGGACAACGCAAGTTTGGTGTCTGCAAAGAAGAGCGCCATCTTCCAATCATTCAGATGGGATTATTCATGGATGATGACGGGATTCCCATTGCCATTGAGTCCTTCCCCGGAAACACGCTGGATCATCTTACCTTGCGTCCTGCCCTGAAAAAGAACATTGATGATCTGGACTTTTCCCGCTTCATTTTAATTGCTGACAGGGGCATCTGTAACTATATGAATCTGCTTCATGTACTGGATGCAGGAAATGGCTATATCGTTTCGAAAAGTCTCTTAAAGAGCACAAAAAAGGAACAGGAATGGACCTATGATAACGACGGATATATCACGGTAAGTGACGATTTTAAATATAAATCCCGTATCGTAAAAAGAACCGTAAAGGACGAAAACGGTAACTCCCGTAAAATTGAGGAAAAAGTCGTTGTTTACTGGAGCAGAAAATTTGAGGAACGGAGTATCCGCGAAAACAAAAAGTTCCTTGATTTTCTGCAGAAGCTGGAGGAAACTCCGGAAAACTTCCGCATCACTGCACTACAGGCGAAATCCCTGCGCAGGTTCATGAAAAAAGAGTATGTAAATACGAAAACAGGCGAAGCCGTAAACTCTGCCGATATCAAAGGGTTTATCGACTTTGAGAAGGCAGCCGAATATAAAAAAAGTATGGGATACTACCAGATTGTGACCTCAGAGCTCACTTTGGAAGATCAAAATATCATTGATAAATACCATGGTCTGACACAGATTGAAGATCAGTTCCGTGTCATGAAAGGTGATCTGGAAACCAGACCACTCTATGTCCGCACCCCGGAACATGTAGATGCCCATCTCCTAATCTGTATGATTGCTCTCGTCATGATAAGAATTATCCAAAAACGTATTCGGGACTATGCAGGCCTCAGTGATAGAAAAGATGTTTATTGGAATATCGGGATGAGCGGGAGCCGGATCCAAGCAGCCTTAAACAAATGGAAAGTGGATGCCCTTCCGGATGACTTGTATCGATTTATGGATGTGGACGATCCGGATCTGGCATTGATTTTAAAGGCTTTTCATATCGACCTTCCAGCAAAACTATATCGCCGCGCGGAATTAAAATCTGTCAAAACAGGAATCAGGATTTTCAAGTAGATACATAAAAGTAGGTACATAACATCAAAACTCTCAACCCCTTATGAACACTGAAAAAATCTCATAACCACAACAAAAATGGAGCCTTCACGGCTCCATTTTTTTCTTCTCAAGTGGCAAACTCGGGTTCTAGCATCGTGGGATGTCGATGTCAACTCTTTTTTGCATGAGAAGTGTTTTTTTGCAGCGTATTTTTTGCATGAGAGGCTTTTTTGCAGCGCTTTTTGGTGGGAAGGATTTACAGCTCCCGAATTTGCCACTTGTTGATTAGATTTTGATAAAAAATTTCCTGTTTTTGC
>JAEDFR010000230.1 GCA_016297945.1 Lachnospiraceae bacterium
CTGCGGAAGATGGCCATTGACGGCATGGTCATCAGGCTGGATATGCCGGAGATTCGGGAGATGCTGCATCTGCTCAGGCGAGCAAATGCCAATATCAATCAGATTGCCAGACATCTGCATGATACCGGGCGCATCTACGATACCGATCTGGAGGAAATACTGGGGTTTCAGAAAGAAACCACTGCCCGTCTGAACGATATTCTCACCAAACTGTCCACCTTGAAATAAGGACAATACACCCCATGGGCAGCGGAGCCGCGTGTTCCGCTGCCGTATCTATTATTGAACATGTAGAAATAATCACGATTTTCTGCTATAATTAAATATACAATAATGCTTTTCAGGGGGGATATACAATGTTTGAATCTGGAATGGAAATCCTCAGAGCAGACTTTCATCTGCACACCAAGGCAGATAAAGAATTCAAATATAATGGAGAGGAAAATTCTTACATCAATAACTATATAGACGAGCTTTTTGCTCAAGGAATTCGAGTTGCAGTCTTAACCAATCATAATAAATTTGATATGGAGGAGTACAAGGCACTCAAAAGAAAAGCAGCAAAAAAAGATATCTTGATTTTGCCTGGGGTAGAACTTTCTGTAAAAGAAGGAAGTAACGGTGTACACACTCTGATTATTTTCGATCCGGATTCATGGATTGAAAATGGAAATAACCATATTGCCAGCTTCCTTTCAGGTGCTTTCGCAGGAATTTCAAATTATGAGAGTGAAAACGCAAAATGCAAGTATGATTTGCATACGGTTATTTCGGAACTGGATGCATATGGCAAAGACTATTTCATCATTTTTGCTCATGTTGAGCAAAAAAGTGGTTTATTATCTGAATGCTCGGGCGGCCTACTGCAGTCTTTGGTCTCGCAAATTCCAAATTTCCGAGACCGAGTGCTTGGCATCCAAAAAATGCGAACAAGGGATAAAATTAACAATCTGAACCAATGGCTTGGGTATCTTCCTTCTTTTGTAGAAGGATCTGATCCGAAGCAAATCTCGGAAATTGGTAAGGGAGATCATGTCTATATTAAAATCGGGGCATTAACATATGCTGCTGTAAAATTTGCGTTGCAAGATTCACAAAATCGTGTCTTTACCAATTTGCCTTCGTATCATCATGGATATATTGAATCTATATCTTTTACAGGGGGCAAATTAGATGGTAAAACTATCAACTTTTCTCCCGAATTAAATACGCTAATTGGCATTCGTGGTAGCGGAAAATCATCAATACTTGAAACTTTGCGCTATGTTTTTGATATAAGCCCGCAAACAGACACTGATTATAAAAACGGGGTTGTAAAGAATATTATGGGTTCTGGTGGAGTTGTACAAGTTTCTGTGATGGATAAAACTGGGCACAGATATTTTGTGCGCAGAATATATGGTCAACGTCCGTCCGTTCTTGATGAAAATGATAATGATTTGCCAATAACGCCACAGGCACTCCTTGGCACTTTACTCTACTTTGGACAAAAAGACTTATCATCTTCATCAGATCACGAAAACGAATTATTGCAACGTATTGTAGGATCTGCGATTCCTGATCAATCCGGAGCTTTGGCAGATATTCAAAGAGAAATGAGTGACACGGTTCGAATCCTTCTTGATGCAGAAGAGATTCCTAATCAAATCAGCGAGGTTAATTCTAAAATCCAGGAAACAAAACATAAGATTCGATTGTTCGAGGAAAAGGGAGTTACGGATAAACTAGAAAAACAACTGTGTTTTAACAAAGACTTACAGCAGTTGGGGAAACTCCAAGAACGCTTACAGTTGTTCCTCGATAAGCTGAAAACAAGCACTGTATATCAGAATTCTGAAGAGGATTTCAAAACATATTTTAGCAAATACAATTCACAGCGAATGGATCAAGCCAAAACGCAACTGTCTTTATTTTTAGGGGTTATTGGCGATATACAGAAAAAATGTGAATCCTTGTCTACGATATTGTCTGCGATAAAAACAATTCATGGTGAAATCCAAAAAGATATAGAAGGGCTACAAGAGGAATTCGCAGCAATAAAAAGAGAGATAGCAGACGAAACATTAGATCCCGATGTTTGCGTTAAGCTTTCTGAAACCCTGTCCGAATTGGAAACTCGTCTTGAGAAACTAAATGAAAGTTTGGGTTCGAGAAAGATGACTACAGACAGGTTGCGCACTTTTGTTCGCAAAAGAAATGAATTGCTTCTAGAATCATTTACTGCACTATCAAAAGAAACTCAAATGATAAATGAAGC
>JAEDFR010000076.1 GCA_016297945.1 Lachnospiraceae bacterium
AAAATCACTACTTGCTCATGTGTGTCATTGCAGTTTCGGTTATGATATACGAATTGCTCCGCTGCCAAGCAGCTCTCGCAATTCCCCACCCATTCGCAATCCGTTGATTTTCTACCGAAAATCACTACTTGCTCATGTGTGGGCGGGTCAATTAATCACAATTCTTATCCTGCAAGCAGGAACGAATTGTAATTTTTGACCCTATATATATCATATTTTATATACTTATTATAAGCAAGAAAAATTATATAAAATTCTATTTTTGGATTCGTTTCTTAACAGAAAATTGCTGTGTTGTTATTAAAATCTTTTTTGTTAATCATAACTTTAGGAAAATAACATATTGTCCTTACAGAAATTCATGTCTTTAACCGCCGGCTTTTACGAGGTTTTGTATCATTCTTAGTGGCATTCATTTTGTGAGCATGCCGATAATTGTCTTTTCTCCATGGCGAAAATCAGTAGAAAACAGACCAAGACGGTTGAAAACGGATGGCTGTATGTGCTATAATTAGTCGATTATGCGAAAGGATAAGCAGGTGACAGCAATGAAGGCATTTTTGATCTTGGAAGATGGTACTGTTTTTGAAGGAACGCATATCGGCGCTGATAAAGAGATTATCAGTGAAATCGTATTCAATACTTCGATGGCAGGCTATCTGGAAGTGTTAACCGACCCCTCTTATGCGGGACAAGCGGTTTGCATGACCTATCCGTTAATTGGCAACTATGGTATATGCAGAGAGGATATGGAATCAAGAAAGATCTGGCCTGACGGATTTATTGTCAGAGAACTTTCCCGTATTCCCAGTAACTTTCGTTGTAATGCAACAATTCAGGATGTTTTGTGCGAGTATGATATTCCGGGGATTGCCGGGATTGATACAAGAGCCCTGACCAAGATTTTACGGGAAAAGGGTACCATGAACGGAATGATTACAACCCATGAGCCCACGGATCTTGAGCTGATAAAGGAGAAGCTAAGAGCCTATACGGTAGGTAATGTGGTTGATATTGTTACATGTGAACAAAAATACAGTTTAAAAGGTTCTTTGGATCTTTCAGAAAACGGACCGATATCCGGTTCTGCCAAATACACCGGTGAAAAAGAAATGAGACCGTCTCTTGTCAGAGCATTAAACGGAGCCGGCAAAAAAGTGGCACTTTTAGATTTGGGAGCCAAAGATAATATTGCAAGAAATCTGATACAGCGAGGGTGTGATGTGACGGTTTATCCGGCACGCACCCCTGCAGAAGAGATTCTGGCAGATCAGCCGGACGGTATCATGTTATCAAACGGACCGGGAGATCCCAAGACCTGTACCGTTGTTATAGAAAATATCAAAAAGTTATATGCAAGCAACGTTCCGATTTTTGCCATTTGTTTAGGTCATCAGCTGATGGCTTTGGCAACGGGAGCAGATACCTACAAGATGAAATACGGACATAGAGGCGGAAATCATCCCGTTAAGGACTTAGCAACCGGAAGAGTTTATATTTCTTCTCAAAATCACGGATATGTTGTAGATATGGAGAAGCTTGATCCCTCCATTGCCACTCCGGCATTTATCAATGTAAATGATGGCACCTGTGAAGGACTTGCCTATACAGGCAAAAATATTTTCACAGTCCAGTTCCATCCGGAAGCATGTCCCGGACCTCAGGATTCGGGTTACTTGTTTGACCGTTTTATTCAGATGATGGAGGTGGAGAAAGATGCCTAAGAATCCCAATGTAAAAAAAGTACTGGTAATTGGTTCCGGACCGATTGTTATCGGTCAGGCAGCAGAATTTGATTATGCGGGAACACAGGCCTGCAGATCATTAAAAGAAGAAGGTGTGGAGGTTGTTTTAGTCAATTCCAACCCTGCTACCATTATGACCGATAAAAACATCGCAGACAGAGTATATATTGAGCCGCTGACGGTTAAGGTATTAGAACAGCTGATTGAGAAAGAAAAGCCGGACAGTATTCTGCCTACCCTTGGTGGACAGGCCGGACTGAATCTGGGTATGGAATTAGAGGAAAGCGGATTTTTAAAATCCCACAATGTGACATTGCTCGGAACAACGGCTGCAACGATCAAAAAAGCAGAAGACCGTCAGGAATTCAAAGATACGATGGAAAAGATCGGAGAACCCTGTGCCGCATCTTTGGTTGTGGAAAATGTGGAAGACGGTGTTGCCTTTACCAATACCATCGGCTATCCCGTAGTGTTGCGTCCGGCATATACACTTGGCGGTTCCGGCGGCGGTATTGCACATAATCAGGCAGAGCTTGAAGAAATTCTGGAAAACGGGCTTCGTCTTTCCCGTGTCGGACAGGTTTTAGTTGAGCGTTGTATTGCCGGCTGGAAAGAAATTGAATATGAAGTGATGCGTGATAGTGCGGGTAACTGCATTACCGTATGTAATATGGAAAATATCGATCCTGTCGGTGTTCATACCGGTGACAGTATCGTTGTGGCACCTTCCCAGACCTTGGGAGACAAAGAATACCAGATGCTTCGTACTGCCGCACTCAATATTATCGATGAACTTCAGATTACCGGTGGCTGCAATGTCCAGTTTGCGTTGCATCCGACGAGTTTTGAATACTGTGTTATTGAAGTAAATCCCCGTGTAAGCCGTTCTTCGGCACTGGCATCCAAAGCAACGGGGTACCCGATTGCCAAAGTTGCTGCCAAGATTGCATTAGGCTATACACTGGATGAAATCAAAAATGCCATTACCGGCAAGACCTATGCCAGCTTTGAGCCGACACTTGACTATTGTGTCGTAAAGATGCCGAGGCTTCCTTTTGATAAATTCATTACCGCAAAGCGTACGCTTACCACACAGATGAAAGCGACCGGTGAGGTCATGAGTATCTGCAACAATTTTGAAGGGGCTTTGATGAAAGCACTCCGCTCATTGGAGCAGCATGTCGATTCTTTGATGAGTTATGATTTCTCGGAATACTCTGCGGAAGAGTTAAAGGAGCGTCTGCAAATTGTGGATGACCAGAGAATCTTTATCATTGCAGAAGCCATCCGCAAGGGGATCGATTATGAAACCATTCATGATATTACTCAGGTTGATATCTGGTTTATTGATAAAATCGCCATTCTGGTTGAAATGGAACAAGAATTAAAAAACTCTGACCTTACGGTAGAGTTGTTGGAAGAGGCGAAACGTCTGGAATTTCCGGATAGTGTAATTGCAAAGCTTACCGGAAAGAGCGAGCCAGAAATCCGTCAGATGCGCTATGACAATGGTATTGTTGCTGCATTCAAGATGGTAGATACCTGTGCTGCAGAGTTTGAGGCGGCTACCCCGTATTACTATTCCGTATTTGGCTCAGAAAATGAAGCAGTAGAAACAAGACCGGAAAAGAAAGTTCTGGTTTTGGGTTCCGGTCCTATCCGCATCGGTCAGGGTGTGGAATTTGACTATTGTTCCGTTCATGCAACATGGGCATTTTCAAAGGCAGGCTATGAAACCATTATCGTAAACAACAATCCGGAAACGGTTTCCACTGACTTTGATATTGCGGATAAATTGTATTTTGAGCCTTTGACGCCGGAAGATGTGGAAAACATCGTGCGCCTGGAAAAACCGGATGGAGCAGTGGTTCAGTTTGGTGGGCAGACAGCTATCAAATTAACGGAAAGCCTGATGAAGATGGGCGTTCCGATTTTAGGTACTAAAGCAGAAGATGTGGATGCTGCCGAAGACAGAGAATTGTTTGATAAGATTTTGGAAGAAACCGGTATTCCGAGAGCAGCCGGCGGAACCGTATATACGGCAGAAGAAGCCAAAGAGGTTGCCAATCGTCTTGGTTATCCGGTACTTGTTCGCCCGTCATATGTTTTGGGTGGACAAGGCATGCAGATTGCATTAAATGATGCCGAGATTGAAGAGTTTATGGCGGTTATTAACCGTTATGCCCAGGATCATCCGATCTTGGTAGATAAGTATTTGCAGGGAAAAGAGTTGGAAGTTGATGCTGTCTGTGACGGAACCGATATCTTAATTCCCGGTATTATGGAACACATTGAGCGTACCGGTGTGCATTCCGGAGACAGTATTTCTGTTTATCCGGCACCGACCATCAGTGATACGGTCAGAGAGACGATTGCGGAATATTCAAGACGTCTTGCCAAAGCACTTCATGTCATCGGTCTGATTAATATTCAGTTTATTGCCATGGGTGATGAGGTTTATGTCATTGAAGTCAATCCCAGATCATCCCGTACCGTTCCTTATATCAGTAAAGTAACCGGAATTCCGATTGTAGATCTGGCTACGGAAGTGATTATCGGTAAAAAGATTAAAGATTTGGGATATGAGCCCGGACTTCAGCCAAAAGCCGGCTACTTTGCAATCAAAATGCCGGTATTCTCGTTTGAAAAAATCCGTGGCGCGGAAATCAGCTTAGGACCGGAAATGAAGTCAACCGGAGAGTGCCTTGGTATAGCCGAAAGCTTTGATGAAGCTTTGTACAAAGCTTTTTTGGGCGCCGGTATTGATCTTCCCAAACATAAGCAGCTGATTATTACGGTAAAAGATGCGGATAAAGGGGAAGCGATTGAAATCGGCAGACGTTTTGAAAAACTGGGATATACGATTTATGCAACACGTTCTACAGCAAAAGCGTTAAAAGATGCCGGAGTTGCGGCTAGAAAGGTCAATAAGATTCAACAGGAATCACCGACCGTTATGGATTTATTGCTTGGGCATCGTATTGATCTGGTCATTGATACGCCGACACAGGGACGTGACAAGTCCAGAGACGGTTTCTTAATCAGAAGAACCGCGATTGAGACAGGTGTCAACTGTCTGACAAGCTTAGATACGGCAAATGCACTTCTGACAAGCTTGGAAAACGGAAAAAAGGAAAAATTAAATCTGATTGATATTGCCACAATCTAATGAATAGCTATGTCTAAATTTTGGCAAAAGGTGTTTTTCCATATCATTTTGGGGTTAATGGTAAAAATGCTATGTAATAATGGAGAGTCGCATGCTTAATTTTAAAAAAGGAAATGCACAGGGGAGTGCACGTAAAAATCTCATACCGCCAATTGTTATTTTTGGTACTCTGGCTTTTTTGGGAATCCTGATAGCCTGTTTTGTGCATATTCGCCTGATTCGTGACAATCTGAAGGCTGTGATCAGTGAGCAGTATGAATCACAGCTTGAGGTTGCTGAAAAGGCAATGAACGATCGCATGAAAGACATTGAAAAGAGTACGAACAGTGCCTGCGAAGAAATTACAGATAAGATGTCTAAACAGTATTCGGATGCCCAGATTATTCAGGTGTTGGCAAAATATGGGACATCGGATGATATTATGGATTTATCTTATATTTCAGAAGATGGAATTGCAATTTATGCCGATGGAGAGGTACGTAATGTCAGGGAACGTTTTGATGATCTTACGAAAATAAAGAATAATTGTTTTTATGTGGTTAATGATTATTTTCTAAATCAGGAAATCTATATGTTTCTTTATGTTACACCCGTTTTCGTTGAGGAAGAGTTTCAGGGAATTGTAGTTGCTTCCCAGGACTGTGAGCATATGATTGAGAGCGAAGCCTTTGCCAATATGAAGAGTATTGGTGATATTTATGTGTTGAATCGCGATGCTCATATTTTGGCGACAACTTATCCGATGGAGAGTGCCCAACAAAAATATGAGAACTTTTTGGATTTTTCAACGAATATGTATCATATCAGTAACCATTCGAATTCCGTTTTGAAATCTGCTATCTTAAATGCAACGCTGGAAGGCGAAACCTTTGTCTGTCAAAATAAGGATTCTGCAAATTATTATATGACCTATGTCACGCTAGACGGTTATGAAGATGTAGTAGTAGCACTTTTTTATTCGGATGATGCTTTCAATATGAGTGAAAACGGGATTGTCGGCAGCACCGTAGTTACTGTGGCTATTATCATTATTTTGATGACATTGTTATTGGTTATTGAGCTGTTGAGTAGTGCAAGAACCAATAAAATGATAGAAAAATTTGCTTTTGAAGATGAAATTACCGGTGGTAAAAACCTGAATTATTTTAAGCGGAAAGCCGCAGAAATATTGAAGCGTTATAGGGGAATGGCATTTTCAATTCACCGGTTTGACATTTCGAATTTCCGGTATATCAATGAAGCGTATGGGCATGAAAAGGCTGACCTTTTGTTAAAAGTCATTACGGAAGAAGCAGAACATATCTTCTCATCTAATGAAATCTGTGTCCGTATGAATGCGGATCAGTTTGTATTGTTGACCAAAAACACTTTGGATTTAGAAGAAAGACTGTTTGTATTTACCGATAAAGTGAATGCAAGAGCTTTGGATATTGGTATTCGGTATCCAATCAAGTTTAAAAGAGGTGTTTACAAGGTTCAGGATACCTCTGAAGACATTTCCATTATCATAGATAAAGCAAATGCTGCCAGAAAAGAGTTGAATGGTGAAGAAAAAGTGTGTGTTGCCGTTTACTCAGACAAAATGGTTAAAGACATGAGAAAAGTCGATATGATTGAATCGACGATGGAAAGAGCCTTGTTTAACGGAGAATTTAAACTGTTTATCCAGCCCAAATGGGATATCAGTGAGAATCATCTGTATGGCGGGGAGGCTTTGGTACGATGGATTCGCGATGACGGGACCATGGTATATCCTTCTGATTTCATACCGGTTTTTGAAAAAAATGGTTTTATTGAGCAACTGGATATGTACATGCTCGAAAGTTCATGTCAGCTGATTCGACAACTTGTGGATGCCGGAAAGCCCGTATATCCGATTTCGGTTAACCAGTCAAGGGTTCTTTTACACAATCCGCAGTATTTGGAAAAAGTAAAAGAAGTTATGAAGCGGTATGGTGTACCAAAAAGAAGTATTGAACTGGAAGTGACAGAGACGGTTCTGTTTATGGATCAGGGCAAGATGCTTTCGATTATGAATAGTTTGAAAGCAGAGGAAATACCGCTTTCCATGGATGATTTTGGTTCCGGTTATTCATCCTTGAATATGTTAAAGGATTTCCCCTTTGACGTCTTAAAGATTGACAAGGAATTCTTTAGTGAATCCATTACATCCGAGGCTTCCATTCTGATTTTGACCAAAATCGTTGAGATGGCACACGGACTGGGTATTAAAGTTATCTGTGAAGGTGTAGAAACCAAGGATCAGGTTGAAATGCTTCGTAAAATCGGAGTTCGTTATGTACAAGGATACTATTTTTCAAGACCGATTCCGGGAGCCAGATTTTTGGAGCAGTTCTGTGATTTGGATGTCTTTTCGGATGCTTCCGTAAACGGAGCAAAGAAAAATGATGAGACTGCCAAAGAGCTTGTTGCAGCCGAAGCAAAGCGGGTTGCCAAAATGAATGAGACAGAGGAAAAGTCTGAAGAAAATGCTAAAGAGGTTGCAGACGAAGAGGAAAATACCGGGAATAATGAAAACAATTAAAGTGTAAAAACGATTCAAGAGAAAAACGCAGGAGAATTATTCAAGAGAAGAGAATTTAAGAGACAGAACCGGTTGGAAGTTAAAATGAAAGAAAATTACCAAAAAAAACTGGATGAGATTTTATGTAAACCTGAGACAACAGGGAAAAAGCTGCTCATTCACTGTTGTTGCGCACCGTGCAGCAGCTATGTATTGGAATATCTGGGCAACTATTTTTCCATTACGGTTTTATATTACAATCCAAACATCACAAGCGAGGCAGAATACCATAAGCGTGTGGAAGAGCAAAAACGTCTGATTGATGCATTTAATGCCCAAAATAAGTGTCAGTATCCCATTTCTTTTCTTGAGGGAGAGTATCATCCGAATATGTTTTTTGAGGCCGTAAGAGGACATGAAAAGGACAAAGAAGGAGGAAAGCGGTGTGAAATCTGCTTTGAAATGCGATTAAACGAAGCTGCTTGCCTTGCAAAAGAAGGCGGATTTGATTATTTTACGACATCTTTAACCATTAGTCCGCTTAAAAATGCGGAAAAGCTCAATGATATCGGTTCAGCTTGCGGAGAAAAGTACGGCGTCGCCTTTTTGCCGTCCGATTTTAAAAAGAAAAACGGATACAAGCGTTCCATTGAGCTATCCAAAGAATATGATTTATACAGACAGAATTTCTGTGGCTGTGTTTTTAGTCAGAATGAAATAAAAAATGAGGGATAAAATGAAAAAATTTTTAGATTTAATTTCAGAAGAAATGAAACAGGCATTTACTGAAGCCGGATATGACGGCGAGTTAGGCAAGGTAACGGTATCAAACCGGCCTGATTTGTGCGAATATCAATGCAACGGTGCTATGGCGGGTGCGAAGCTCTATCATAAGGCACCAATTATGATTGCAAATGATGTTGCCGCAAAATGTGCTGACAGCAAGGTGTTTGCATCGGTGGAAGCGGTTGCTCCCGGATTTTTAAATATTCGTCTGGATGAACAGTTTATTGCCGATTATCTGGAAGAGATGAAAGCTGATAAAAAATATGGACTTGAAGAAGCAAAAGAACCGTCAAAGATTGTGATTGATTATGGCGGCCCGAATGTTGCAAAACCTCTGCATGTCGGTCATTTGCGTTCTGCAATCATCGGAGAGAGTATAAAGCGGATTGCAAGATACAACGGTCATGAGGTAATTGGTGATATCCATTTGGGAGACTGGGGTCTGCAGATGGGATTAATCATTACCGAATTAAAAGAAAGACAACCCAATCTTCCTTATTTTGATGAAAGCTTCGAAGGAGAATATCCAAAAGAAGCGCCGTTTACAATTTCCGAGCTTGAGGAAATTTATCCGGCTGCCAGCCTGAAATCAAAAGAGGATGCAGAATATAAAGAACGCGCTATGGATGCGACCTTTAAGCTTCAAAACGGTGTCAGAGGATATCGCGCTTTATGGAACCATATCATTGCTGTTTCCGTTTTCGACCTTAAGAAAAACTATGAAAAATTAAATGTGGAATTCGACTTGTGGAAGGGAGAATCCGATGTCCATGATGTTATTCCGGGCATGGTTGAATATATGAAACGGGAAGGATACGCACACGAATCGGAAGGTGCGTTGGTTGTTGATGTAAAAGAAGAAACGGATACTAAGGAAATCCCGCCCTGTATGATATTAAAAAGTGACGGCGCTTCTTTATACAATACGACGGATTTAGCGACTATTAAAGAGCGTATGGAAGAAATCAAGCCGGATCATATCATTTATGTCGTAGATAAAAGACAGGAGTTGTACTTTACGCAGGTGTTCCGTTGTGCGCGCAAGACCAAGCTGGTTACACCCGAAACCAAGCTGACCTTTGTCGGTTTTGGTACGATGAACGGCAAGGACGGAAAGCCGTTTAAAACGCGTCAGGGTGGCGTTATGCGTCTGGAAAATCTGATTCGCGATATCAACGATCAGATGTATGAAAAGATTGTGTCAAATCATGAAGTGGCAGAAGATGAAGCGAAGAAAACAGCGCAGATGGTAGCGTTAGCCGCTATTAAATATGGTGATTTATCCAATCAGGCAAGTAAAGACTACATCTTTGATGTGGAACGCTTTACTTCTTTTGAGGGAGATACCGGACCGTATATTTTATATACGATAGTTCGTATTAAATCGATTTTGACAAAATACGCCGCAACCGGAAAAAATGCGGATCAGGCTTCTATATTAAAAGCAGAAACAGCTGCTGAAAAAGAGCTGATGATGAATTTGGCAGGCTTTAATGCCATGATGGAAAATGCCTGGGCGGAAATGGCACCACATAAAGTGTGTGCATATATTTATGACCTGGCAAATGCATTTAACCACTTCTACCATGCAACA
Organism: Lachnospiraceae bacterium; assembly: GCA_016297945.1. Taxonomy (GTDB): domain Bacteria; phylum Bacillota; class Clostridia; order Lachnospirales; family Lachnospiraceae; genus UBA2882. The sequence continues at coordinate 9,819 of JAEDFR010000076.1, forward strand.
AAAATTATGCAGGAAGAAGATGAGGTAAAACAGGCAGGATATATTGCATTGTTACGATTAACCAAGGAAATCCTGGAAACATGTATTGATGTACTGGGATTTAGTGCACCCGATCGGATGTGATAGAATGGAATTTTTCAGAGTCAATGAACATATGGTCAAATGCGTTGTGACAGAGGATGATATGGACCAGTATGATGTTTCAATTGAAGATTTTTTTACACGTAGTGACAATGCCATGGAATTTTTGCATGTCATTGTGCAACAGGCGAGCGAAGAAGTGGGGTACAAGCCACAGGGGCCACTGACTTCTCTTCAGATTGCGCCGGTTGATGAACACGGATTGGCTATTTTTTTAACCGAAAAACCGCAATTTGATCTTAAAACGGCGATAAATGCATTAAAAAAGGATGCAGGCATCGCTATTCCTGATGAAGTCTTTGATCAGGTTGAACATGCAACCGACGAAGAGCGGACGGAGCTTTTCCAAAAGTTTTTGCAAAACATTCATAAAGAGATTGAAAAGGGGTTAGATGATTCTATCCGTACCAATTCGGACGGAACCAGACATCTTGTCAGTCTGGATCGGAAAATATTTGCATTTGACAAGGTTTCCGATCTGTTTGGATATGTCAAAGCCGTAGAATTGCCAAAGCAAGTTGGCAGTAGTCTGTATAAGGATCAGGATCATGATACTTATTATCTGATTGTTGACAGAAACGAATCCGAGGCAGGAACATTGGCAGGTGTGTATCTGACCGCATATGAATACGGACATTTTGTTTCAGAAAAAGCAGAGCATGCCTTGTTTATTAAGGAACACTGCGAATGCCTGATTGCAGAAAATGCGATTGGGAAAATGAAAGGAAATTAATGTATATCCGGATTGATGATAGAAGGAAAGCGGAACAGACCGGATATATGACAGTAATATAATCGAGCCATATTAAGAGAGCGTGAATTATGAATAACGAATTAACGAAAAGTGATATCGAAAAAATGCAGGAGGAAATCGAATACCGTAAAATTACGGTCAGACAGGAACTCTTAGAGCATGTAAAGACGGCAAGGGCGCATGGTGACCTAAGCGAAAATTTTGAATACAAGGCTGCCAAAAAAGAAAAGAATGCCAATGAAAGCCGTATCCGCTTTTTAGAGCGCATGATTAAGACTGCAGTAATTGTATCGGATGAATCACCGGACGATGAAGTGGGTATCAATAAAGAAGTAACCGTTGAGTTTTGTGATGATCACAGCGAAGAGACTTACTGCATCGTGACAACAATGCGTGAGAATTCGCTAAAAGGGCTGATTAGTACAGAATCACCGGTGGGAAAAGCGCTAATGGGGCATAAGGTAAATGATAAGGTCACAGTTTGTGTGAATGACAAGGTGAGCTATGATTTGATAATTAAAAAGATTGATATTATGAAAGAAGATGTCGGGCTGAATAAATTTTAGCCCGACATTTTATGTTTTCATTTCGGATTTGTGTTCCTGAAAAAGCTGTGCTGTAAGTACGATATGTGGAGTTTGCAGACCGATTATGCAGACGCTCTGCCACGTTTCTCACATAGTTCGCAATC
>JAEDFR010000231.1 GCA_016297945.1 Lachnospiraceae bacterium
ATGATACACCCGGTTATAAAAGACAGGATGTGGATTTTGAGGATGCCCTAAAGCAGGCACTTCAAAGTGCGGACGGTACAAATATGGATAAAAAGGTGGCTAATTTACGTAAAGGAGCATTAGATGTTTCACCTTATACTGATTATGGTGATTATTCATATCGTCTTGATCAAAACAATGTAGATGTAGATACCGAGCAGGTTCAATTAGCAGAAAACCAGATTCGCTATCAGGCGTTGATGGACAGTATCAACAGTGAATTTTCTAATCTGAAAAGTGCTATGAAGTGATAAACTGTGTTTGAAAAGAAACATTGAATTAGAAAATGGCAGAGTAAAGACATTGTAATACAGAAATGCCACAGTGAAAACAATGTAATACAGAAATGCCAAAGTGAAAATAATGCAATATATTAATTGCAAAGTAGAAATATTGTAAATACAAAATTTTAGCAGGAGAAACGGAATGAGTATATTTAATTCTTTTGATATAAATGCATCCGGATTGACGGCACAAAGATACCGTATGGATGTGATTTCTGAAAATATTGCCAATGTAAATACCACACGTACGGCTGACGGTACACCTTACAGACGTAAAGTGGTTGTGTTTGAGGAGCGTACAGGCGGAGCTTCTTTTGCTGATGCTCTCAACAAGGCAAAGGGTACTTATAAAGGACAGGGTGTAAAGGTTACCGGTACATTTGAAGATACGGAGACAGATTTAATAAAGGCTTATGAACCGGATCATCCGGATGCGGATGAAGACGGATATGTATATTATCCCAATGTCAATATTATTACCGAAATGACGGACCTGATTGATGCAAGTCGCTCTTATGAAGCCAATGCGACAGCTTTTTCAACCAGCAAAGCCATGGCAGTAAAAGGGCTGGAGATGGCAAATTAACTTTGTGATTTTACATCAAAAGCAAATTGGCAAAGCGGAAAATATCAAAATAGGAAAGCAATATGCAAAATTGATTGTCATGATGGAGAAATGAGATGGATATTCAATCATTATACGGAGTTAATCCGTCATTATTAAATCAGATGACAGGTGCATCTAAATCATCAACAAATGCAACAAATAAAAACGAAGATATTTTTTCGACTTTTTTAAATAGTGCAATTAATAATATCAGTCAGACAAACAGTTATTTGTCTGATGCAGAGAATGAAGAAATTAGGTTTGCAATGGGTGAAGCAGAAAATACACATGATCTGACGATTGCATTGCAGAAGGCGTCAGCTTCTTTTCAATATACAATTGCAGTAAGGGACAAGATTATTGAGGCATACAATACGATTATGCAGATGCAGATTTAACAATACTACGTGTGATAAAAGGAGCATTTTACTGTGTTAGACAGAATAAGGGAACTTCCGAAAAGAATATTGGAGTGGTGGGACCGATTTACAACGCGTCAAAAAACCATCATCATCAGTATTGCGGCGGGTGTCATTTTGGCACTGGCCCTTTTGGTGACCTTACTGACCAGAAAGACATATGTTACTCTGGCCACTTGTGAGACGACTGCAGAGGCTGCCGAGATTGTTGAATTGCTGGAGAGTAATGGTCTTGAATATCAGACAAATACGGACGGAACCATAGTTTCTGTTTTGGAAAGTCAGGAATCTCAAGCCAATCTGTTACTGGGAGCCAATAAGATTACGGCGGCCGGTTATACCATTGATGATGTGACTGCAGGCGGTTTTTCTACGACGGAATCGGACAAGCAGAAGAGATGGGTTTATCTGTTGCAGCAAAAGATGGAAACGGATTTAGAGGCCAATGCGGTTGTTAAAAATGCCATTGTTACGTTAGATCTTCCGGAAAATGACGGCACCCTGATTTCTCAAGAGACGGATGCCTTTGCAGCCATTACCCTGGAACTGGAAGGTGAAATGACCGAAGATGTTGCATCTGCGCTTGCGCGGTTTGCCGCATCCGCACTGGGCAATGAGACCACGGACAATATTACGATTATTGATACAGACGGAAATCTGCTCTTTTCGGGAGATGATGTGTCCTCTGTGGGAGGAGCAACGGCAACTACGCAGCTTTCCATGAAGAAAAAAGCTGAAGATCTTGTAAAGAGTGAAGTGAAATCGGTTTTGTTGGGTACGGATTTGTATGACAGCATTGAAGTGGCAAGCAATCTGGATCTGGACTTTTCATCAACGCAGATTGTGGATCATCAATATACACCGGCAGAGGATCAGACACAGGGCGTGTTAAGTCATTCCGAGA
>JAEDFR010000232.1 GCA_016297945.1 Lachnospiraceae bacterium
GGTACAAATGCCATTTTACTATTCTGATTATAGCCCAAATATCCCAGGTGAATCAGACAAGTAAGAACATCGTCTTTATTGGAAAAACTGACCATATCATTCTGAAAAGAAGATATATCAACTTCCACGGCCGAACCAGAAAGCATCTCTATCATAGCATTTTTTAACCCATCAAAATCCATATTAATCAAAGGGACAATAGATTCGAATGTTCCGGTTTCAGACCAATAACTTTTAAATTTTCCTTTCGTCATAACACCGACCACTGCTTTAGGATTATACACCTGATGATTTTCCAGCAAATAGCCATTATACCATCGCTTTACTTCATTGAAATCCCTGTTGTATCGTTTACAAAGACCTTCCACCTCATCTTCTGTAAAGCCAATATACGGTGCCAGATCACCTGCATCCAACATGGTAAATTCGTCAAAATTATTTAAAGCTGACTGTGTACGCAGTTTTTTAATAGGAAGTATCCCTGTCAAATAAGCCAGACCAATATAACGTTTTGGTACATTTCCCTTAAATATACCTCGAAGAAAATTAATATATTCCTCCTGCACTTTCTGATTAGCAGACTCATCACGAATGAGTACATCCCATTCATCAACGATAACAATAAATTTCTTCTTCAAAACCGCATTGATCCGTGAAAGTGCATCTGTAAGTGACTGTACTTTTTCCGGAAGCACTTCGGGATATAATTCCCGTAATTCGTCAATCACACTTTGTGTAATAAAAGAAACAACTCGTTCCGATCCACCTGCCGCTTCTATACACCATTGTACATCAAAATGAATAACATCAAATTTATTCAGATACTCTTTAAAAGTCCCACTCTTACCGATCTCAAGATTCTCAAATATTGTTTCTGAATCACAACCCTTGCTATAATAAGCAATAAGCATATCAACGGTTGTGGACTTACCAAATCTACGTGGTCGGCTATTGCAAATGAAAGCGGCATCTGTATCAATTGCTTCATTGGTATAGTTCAGAAGTCCTGTCTTATCAACATATATTTTGGAATTAAGCATTGTCTGAAATGCACTGTTATCTGAATTCACAAATATTCCCATATGTGCCACTCTCTCCCTTCCAACTTAACAGAGTATCATCTCTCTGCTTATAACACGATAATGATTAACAAAATCTCTTTTTATCTTATCATATGCATTATCGTTAAGCAAGAACCAAGCAAAAAGGCTGAACTATAAGTTCAGCCTTCATTGTCTTTCTCATATCTGATTATTCCGTAATTGCCCACACTCTCGCCGGAAGTCCTGTGGCACCCTCAATCCTTGGATAGGACACAATAATTACAGCACCGGCCGGCTGAACCTGATCCAGATTTTTCAAAAGTTCAACCTGTAATTTTTCCTGTTCCAATACATATCTCTCGCATACAAGATCACCATGGGCTTCTGCTACCGCAGACGAGTCCGTATCCAGTGTCTCATGACCGTTTGCCGCTGCGTTTCTGACTTTATAAATATATTCCAATGCCTCAAGAGACCATCCCGGGAAATTTTCACTTCCATCTTCTTTCAATCCTGATAAAGCGTCAATATCCGGCCATCTTTTGTACCAGTCAGTACGAAGAGCCACAAACGCACCATCCGGAATTGGTCCATATTTTTCTTCATAAGCTTTTATATCTTCAACGGTAACAGCATATCTGATGTTTTCCTTCACTTTTTCTGTGATATCAATGACTACCAGCGGAAAAATCAGGTCATTCACATCATATTTTTCTGACAAATCCTTACCTTTGGCAAAATGTCCCGGGAAATCAATATGAGTACCAAACTGCCCTGGAAATTTGAAAGTCTGAATCAGACATTCCAGCTCAGGCTTTCCCCAATCCCATACCGTTTTAGATAACTCAACCGAACCGCTGGGAATTCCTGACCAATAAGGGCTCTCATTATTCAGTGAATGTGACAGCTCCACCCACTTGTATGTTTTTGCTTCTTCCAGTGCATTCCATAATTTGTAATCTGACATCTTTCTTTCTCTCCTTTTCTTTTTCTTCCGTTCTCACATCAAAGGCAAATAATGCCTGAGATAAACTCCCAGGCAAATGGCTCATAATCAAATAATAATTAATTCAGGTGTATGACAAGAAAGCCATAACCACCCGGCCATATCACTTGCCTGGGAGAATAGCATTCGACACATATACATATTGGCATTTTTTATAACATATGATGTTCGCATCTTGTCCA
>JAEDFR010000077.1 GCA_016297945.1 Lachnospiraceae bacterium
CAAAACTCAGACTTCGTCTTCAAACAGTTGAAACCGGGCATTATTTTTGTTCGCTATGCCGCTAAGAAAGACACAAAACCTCGTAAAAGCCGGCAGGCAAAGATATATAATTTCTGTTTGGACGACAGGCTATGTCCCCAAAGTTGCGAATAATAAAAAGTGAGAAGCATGGGCAGAGAAAAACGTCTGCAATTAAGGTCAAAAGCGCAATATATTCGCGTTTTTACATGTTGATTTCGCCACGCCCACGGCGATATAAGGGAGAAATTTGATAATTGTAGATTTGTAAGGGGGTTTTTCGTATGCGGTGATATTGCGAAAGAAGGCTTCATTTGCTATACTAAGGTGTGAGTAAAATGATACTTTGATACGATCAAAATTTGAAAAGAAACAAACAAGGCAGGTAGGATTATGAGCAAGAAGAAAGTAGTTGTTTCATTAGGTCATCAGGCATTAGGACATACAATTTCCGAACAGTGGGATGCCGTAAAAGATACGGCAAGAGCGTTGGCTGATTTAGTTGAGGCTGATTATCAGTTGACAATTACACACAGTAATGGACCGCAGATTTCCATGATTCACAAGGCGATGACAGAGTTGCGTCGTATTTATATTGATTACAGTCCGGCGCCGATGTGTGTATGTTCTGCTATGAGTCAGGGCTATGTCGGCTACGATATTCAGAATGCATTAAAAGCAGAGTTGTTATCAAGAGGTATTTCAAAGCCTGTCAGTACGATTTTGACGCAGGTTACGGTTGACCCTTATGATGAGGCCTTTTATGAGCCACAAAAGCTTTTAGGTCGCTATATGAGTGCCGAGGATGCAGAAATTGAAGTGAAAAAGGGCAATTATGTGCAGGAGATACCTGGTAAAGGTTTCAGACGTGCCATTGCTGCACCAAAGCCTATCGATATTGTGGAAATTGATACAATCCGTTTACTTGCAGATGCCGATCAGGTAGTCATTGCCTGTGGCGGCGGCGGAATTCCCGTAATTGAGCAAAAGCATGCTTTAAAAGGCGCTTCAGCCGTTATTGAAAAGGATTGCATTGCAGGTAAATTGGCAAGTGATTTAAAAGTCGATCAGCTCATTATATTAACAAGCGTTGATCAGGTATATATCAATTTTGGAAAAGAGAATCAGACCGGTATTGATAAGATGAATTTGGAGCAGGTTAAGGCTTATATCGAGGCAGGAGAATTTGGGAAAAATGATATGCTGCCCAAGATGGAGGCTGCTCTTTCTTATCTTACCAAGGTTCCGACAGGAAGTGTTTTAATTACTTCCATTGACAAAGCAGCACAGGCCATTAAGGGAAAAGCCGGTACGTTAATTACGGTGTAAGATATTTTCTGTATGTCCGAAGCAAGTGATTAACATGCAAGAATAAAATATAAACAAATGAAACAGTAAGTGCCATAACAGCTAGAGTTGTTATGGCACTTATTTTAAGTCTACCGATCCAAAGTTATTGTATGCAGTGTAATATGCAGTAAATCTGCTTCTGACGTGTTGAGAACGCCTTGATCAAACGATGCAGAGAAAAGCAGACCGTTAGCCTGTGCTACTTGTACATCCTGTTCTTGCTCCGGTGGTTGGTTGAGTATCGTTGAATCATAAAGATTGATGGTAAAACTGTCAATATCGGATAAGAGCCAGCAGGCATTCATGCCGATTGGAATCAGAAGCTTTCCGTCGCCGTATTGGCAGGTCACTTTGCTGCCGTCATATTTTTTTTCTTCTGCATCCAGCCACTCTATGGAAACTTGTAAATTGGAGCGTTCATTTTTACAGAGCGTTTGGCAGAGTGCCTGTAGTTTTTGGTCATCAAATTCCAGATAAAGCGCATCGTAACTTATTTTGGGTATTGAATTAACCTCCTGAATAGCAATGCCTTCCTGTAAAACATGGTTATCTAAAAAGCTTTGATAGGAATTGCCAAAGGATGCTGCACTTAATCCGAAATCGGTAGGAGCAGTGCTTTGGCGGTAATCATCGGATTGTATAACCAGATTTGATTCAACGAGTTTTTCATACAGGTCCGGAGGATAAAATGCGTTGTCGTTTTGGCAATAAACATATCCGGCATCCAACATAAAGCGGAAAATGTAATAATCATATTCGGGTTGGATATAGAATACAACCGGCAGATGGTCAGGATTGGAATTCCATATCCTTTGTTGGGCTTTTAGGCTTCGCGCAGCGGGAATATAGCCGGTTCCGTAGCATTTGACGCCGAGGTAATCGAAAAAGCCCTGTCCGTCAAAAGCCATATAGGATACATCGTCAGACACTTTCTCACATTTTTCTATGACAGAAGCATATTCTTCAATATAATGAATTTGGTCGGCAACCATAAAGCCACGACCAAGCAATTCCTGATAGCGTTCGGACAGACCGGTATCTTCGGATTTTAAAAAAGTCCCAGGAACGGTATAGTAGGCAAATAACTTTGCGCCGTCGTCCATGACCATCTGGCTTTCTCCATCGGGATATACCCAGAGATCGGGATTTTTGGTTTCTGAAACCTGTGCATACAAAAGCATGGGAAGCGAGAGACAGAAGCCAATAAATAGATAATATTTACAAGCTATGAAATATTTAAAAGAATTGACTTTCCCAGAATCATTCGCTTCAAAAGCCACTTTCTCAGAATTATTCGCTTCAAAAGTCATTTTCTCAGAAACATTTTCCACAGAATCCATTTTTTCAGTATTACATCTAAATTTAAATATAGAAAAAAGAAACTCCTTTTTGGATAATAAATGAACCGGAAGATATATTCCGATTATGGCAGCCAAAATTGGTCCGGTACGTGAAAGAAGCTTTCCGATATCGGCGCGCACAAGTGTATAGGTATATGAAATTACAAGTGTTATAATTCCGGCAAGTAAAATCAAACAATTGAAAATGCTCTGATTATTATGTGTAATTTTATCATTTTGCGAATTATCATTTTTTGACATCTCACATTGAGAAATCTGACGCTTTTGTAACTTTTGATAATTTCGTATTATCAAACAAATAAAATAAAGAAGCAACCATATGGCAATTGCAGGTAACAGGAAACGAAGCGCCATATAGAGATAGTGACGGATGGTTTGATGACCTGTAAGATACGGAAGGAAGTTTTCCGGTGCTGTCTGGTTGGAAAGAGGGATTCCGTCAGCTAAAATTGTTTGAGATGAATAAATTAAAGTGTGATTTAACATTCTAAACAATAGTGGAAAACTACAGATAATGAGCATGAATAATATCATATAAGCTGCAAAATATAAGATGGATTGCTTTGTTTGACCTGATTTTTTCCTCATCACGTTAACTGCCTGCCATATTGCAAGAGGGGAGATTGCAAGGAGTACGGCTGCTCCGAACAACGGATAATATAAGCCGGCTAAAAAGCTTCCCAAAATGTAGCAGAAAAACCATGCAAGGGGTTTTTCTATGAGCTTTGGCAAGGTAAGAAGTAATAACAAAGGAAGAACCATATACTGACGGTTATAACATGGCAAGGTAAAAAGGACGGCAAACATCAGAGCCTTTGAGCCGCCTACGTGTTTATAAATAAGGAACATCGTAAGCATGCAAAAGATAACCATTGTTATCGATATGGCAGGAGCATAATCTGAGATGGTTCCGTCCAATAAAACATGTTGGATAAACCCACTTACAAAAGGAAATAGTCCGGAGACAGGGGTGTATGTTTCATAAGCCGTCTGTCCATGTTCAAAAATCTGATTCCAGGGAATCATCTGTTCGCCATGGTGATGCTGATCCGGCTGTGCATACATCGGCGCCGCACAAAAAGAATGATAGATATAAATCATAGTAGGCGTTACGGCACAAATGATATCTTCTTTTTTTTCTTTCCAGAAACGGAATAGGTGATAGAGCAGGACAATAAAGAAAATGGTAGCTAAAATAAAAAAGAACAGGTAATAGCCGGTGGCATATGGAACCCGGATGATGGATTTTTGATAAAAATATTTGTCTATGAGATAGACGGAAAAAAGTCTCGGAAGAAAGCATTGAAGTAACAAAAGAATACGCTGTGAAAATAGATTATCTTTTTTGGCGCGATCTGCGATACGGATACAGACAACAAGTACTGTGCCAACCAGAATTGACAGTGCATAAATCTTTTTGGATGAAAACTGAAAACGGGTTGTGAAATGACATCCAATACTTAGTACGGATAGTACTGCATAATAAGTAAGCAGATACGTAAAAAGCGTCGGATAGAGTTTTGTTTTTTTCGAAAAAAAACAAAAGAGCACAATCAATAATCCGAAAAACAGTGGAAAAGAGAATTTCTGATAAATCATCAGATAAACCGGAAACGGAATGACAATTGCACATAAATAGAGCATATGATTATCACCAGAATACTCTTGTAATCTGCGAATGATGTGAGATTGTTTTATGTTTTCCCATGCTTCTGCAAGGGAACCATGAAAAGCAGGTTCTTTTGATGGTGTGCGCATAGTACGCGTTGGAACATGCTTTGTTATTAGGGGTAAAAGTAATAGAAAAACGCATAACAAAACAGCTCCGCCGGCCGTGATCAGCCAAAAGAGCGTCAGTTCACCGGATTTATTCAGACCGGTTGCTGATACATGTTCTATGATGAAATCTGTAAATTGTGGTGCTGTACCTGAAAAAACAGGCAACAGCTTTAGGCATATAATTGCCGCAAGCAGGATAACAAGCAATAATGCAAGCATAATTTCCTCCGGAATAGATTAAAAGATATAGTAAAAGGGTGGAATTATATTTGGTTCTGCCCTTTTTTTATTTGTCTGTTTTTGATAAAATGAATTTGTCTATTATTACTATAAGTATAATACACCAAAATCTATAATTAAGTATACGTCATATTTATTTGAAATTAAAGTCGGAGTATTAACATGAAATTTGTAGAACAGATTACGAGCTTGCTGTATAAGAAAAAAGAAAGCAAAATGGGTTTTTGGATGGCTGTGCTATTGGCTGTTGTCACGGTTATGGCATCTATTTTGTATTTTGTTTTCTTTCCGGATAATCTTATGCATTCAGATATGGCGGCAGAGGTGCTATTATCGAAGCTTCTGGCAGAAGAAGGCGGATTGATTTCCAAAAACTGGTTTTATTCTACGGAAATCCGCATCGTTTATACGCAGCTTGTGATGACGCCACTCTTTTTATTTTTAAAGGATTTCGGTGTTGTAAAGTTGATTTCGGTTATTTTTTATGATGTTTTGCTGATGGTCGTTTTTTATTTTGCCGGAAAGGAATTCGGACTGAAAAAAACGAATCTCTTTTTGGCGATGTCGCTGCTTGCAGCCCCCTTGTCCAATGAATATCTGGATATGATGCTGTTGGGCAATTTTTATACATCACAGGCTATTTGTACGTTTGGTATGCTTCTGTTTTTTTATCGCGTCGGGGCGAAAAATAAAAATACGGCAATTGCCAGAAAGGCAGCATTATGTATTGTTTCTTTGATACTGGGATTATCGGGGTTACGCTATCTGGCGAGCCTGTTTGTGCCAATGGTTTTATCAATTCTTTTGGTTTATTTGATTGATGGTAATGAAGAAACGGTTTTGGAAAAAATGAAATATCCTTTGGCGCAAAAGCTGATTGACTCGATTTTTCTGTGCTTTTTTGCAGGAATTGGTTTTTTGATCAATAAGTTTTATCTATCGGTGCATTACAGCTTTGACCAGACGCCCATAAGCTTTGTACCAATCAGTGAAGTTCCGAATCGTTTTTTGACTTCTTTTCGTCTGATGGTTGAATTTGTGGGATATCGTGAAATCGAAGCGGTCACCGGACTTGGCATTGTAAATGTTGTGAAATTTGCATTTTTAGTATTTCTTGTTTATGTGATTGGATTTGTAACCATACACAAAAAAACAATGCTGACAATGACACAGAGACTGCTTTTATATTATTTTTATGCGATGTTCTTTATCAATTGGTATATGCTGATTTTTACGGACGTTTTGCAACAATATCGTTATTGGCTTCCGGTTTATATTATTGCCATTATTTTTGTGGGAATTTTTTTGCAAAACGGTGTTTTCGCAACGCCTTTTGTGAAGCCTGTATGCACGGCATTGGTCGTTTTGACAGTGCTTTCATCTTTGTACGGAGAGCTGTGGCAGGATACCAAGTACAACGATTGTGCAAAGCGATATGGCTATATGGATTTTTTGGAAGAGAATGGTTACGATTTTGGGTATGCGACATTTTGGAATGCGGACGTGACGGAGTATCTTTCCAATGGAGAAATACATGTCGGAAATTTAGGCGGAAACGAAAAAGGCTCCGCACCCTATGAATGGCTGAGCCGGAAAGCATATTATAAAGAAGGATATCATACCGGAAAAACCTTTTTGCTGCTTGCGCGTACAGAGGAACCGGCGTTGTTTCAGGGAGACATTACCATCATGACAGACAGCATCAAGGTCTATGAAGATGAATACTATGTCATTTACGAGGGTGAAGGCATGTATCTGTTTTCTGAATAAAGAATAATGATAAATCTCCCTTTTGTTACAATTGTGAATTTATGACTGTTACGTAGTCATAAGTGAGAACGTGTCTGTTGATGGATATGCGACTTTCTCAGCCACACAATTATAAAAAGGGAGCATGATTTGTTTTTTTATAAATGAGGTGAATGGATTGTTAAAGGGCAAGATTGAACGTATCGTTCTTTTCAAAGGTGATATCGAGACAACCGGCTATTTTTCCATGCAGATGGAAAAAACGTTTCAAAAGGCGGGGTATCAGACCTACTTTTTTGATTATCAGCATGTGGCTGAGAGTGCAAGCGGTCTGCTTCGTTTTATAAAACGAGGAGAAACTGCCGTGGTAACCTTTAATTACCATGGTATTTGCGGTAAAAATGAGGTTGTATACGATGAAGAGTTCGGAGAATATATTTGGGATACCTTTGAACTGCCCTGCATTAATATCGTTGTAGATCATCCGTTTTATTATCATCGGTTTTTTGAATGGCTGCCCAAAAATTATTTACATATCAGCATTGATAAAAACCATGAGCGCTATATGGAAGAATATTTTCCCGAGATAAAAAGAGGACCTTTTCTTCCGTTGGCGGGAACTTCTCTCTATGAAGATGGAAATTATCCGAAAATTAAAGATCGGAAAATGGACCTTGTATTTGTGGGGAATTATGAGCAGCCGGAAAATTTTAATATTTATATAGAGCGGATTGATGATGAGTATACGGCCTTTTATATGGGTGTGATCAATGAGTTAAAGGAGCATCCGGACAGACTTTTAGAGGATGTGATGAAAAAGCATATCTTAAGAGAAATTCCGGAGGCAACCTTTGAAGAAATCCGGGAGACCTTGGGAAATATCATTTTTCTGGATATGTATATCCGCTTCTTTTTTCGTGGTGAAGTCATTCGAATTCTTGCAGAAGCAGGGCTTTGTGTTCATGTTTTTGGGAGCGGCTGGGAAAAGCTTGCGTGCACCAAAAAGGAAAATATTATCATTGGCGGAAGCTTAGATTCGCTTGGATGTCTTAAGAAAATAGCAGATGCAAAAATCTCGTTGAATGTTATGCCTTGGTTTAAAGACGGCGCTCATGACCGTATTTTCAATACCATGTTAAACGGAGCGGTCTGTGTGACGGATTCTTCAATATTTCTGGACACAATCTTACAAGACGGAGAAAATGCAGCATTGTATTCTTTGGATTCTCTTGGGAGGCTGCCGGAAATGATCAAAGGTTTATTGGATGATCCAATGCGTATGCAAAGGATTGCGGATACAGGATATCAGATGGCAAAGAACGGACATACGTGGGAGCATCGGGCTGAGGAAATAATGAAAATTTTAGAAAGCATTGATTGAAACCACTATAAGATATATGTTATGATATAAAAAGATTATGAGTGTTTATGGATTGTACGAATTATATCACAATATAGCAATCTATCGACGCCATTATGTGTTAAAAATGAAAAGGGGGTATACGATGGAAGAGAAGAGAATTTTGGTTGTAGATGATGACCAGAATATGTTACAGCTTTTATATACATTCCTGCGAGATAGCTATCGTGTAACAACCGTGACAAATGGTCAGGAAGCCTTGGATGCAATCCGACAAGAAATACCTGATTTGATTTTGCTGGATTATCTGATGCCCGGTATGAACGGAAAAGAAACTCTGGAAATTATCCGTAAGGATGAAGAGTTAAAGGATTTGCCTGTGTTCTTTTTGACAGGTGTTTCAGATACCAATAAAATCAGCGAATGTTTAAAACTGGAACCGATCGGATACATTTTAAAGCCCATTGGCAAATTCAGTCTTCTTGCAAAAATACGTGCGTATTTTGAAGAAGTTGATGGTTAAATTTTTTTATTATTCGAAGTTTTATATCTGAAAATAGCACATAGAATGCGAATATATCGTGCTTGCAGACGCTCTGCCACGTTTCTCACAGAGTTCGTAAACTTTGCGGGATGCAAGTCATCCTTACAGAAATATATATCTTTGCCGCCTCGTACTTCGGTTTCTAGACTTTCTAAGCGGCATGCTCACAAAGTATTTATTAAATGCCCGGTTTCAAAACTCAGACTACGTCTTCAGACAGTTGAAACCGGGCATTATTTTTGTTCGCCATGCCGCAAAGAAAGTCACAAAACCTCGTAAAAGCCGGCGGGCAAAGATATATAATTTTCTGTTTGGACGACTTGCTATTTTGTTTCTTTGGCTTTGGCCTCTTCAATGGCGCGAGCAACGTTTTCGTTAACTTGCGGAGCCTCTTGTACTTCAGCTTCGGGTTTTACCTTTTCCAGATAATCAGTGATTTCTGCAATGATATTATCTAATAAAGGTAGAATATCTGCATGGTTGGCTTTGATAAAGTCAATATCATTATCTTTTCCGGCCATCTCTAAAGCTTTTGCTTTCTCAGATAAATCCAGTGCACCAATCATCTTTGAAGTACTCTTTAACGCATGTACATAGATTGTGTAATTTTTATAGTCTTCATGTTCAAAGGATGTAATGATATCATTTTTGCTCTTGGGTGAGTTGTCGTGGAAGGATTGCAATAAGAAACGGAACGTTTCTTTGCTTCCTTCTGCGGATTCAACAGCGGAACGGACATCAATATGCTTGAATTTGTATTCGGCTTTGATTTCCTTTGCTACGGCATCCCAGAGCTTGCTGAATAAATCCTGTTCAACTTTGTCGTATTCTACCAGTACATAGCGGTTTTCCGGCAGATACTGCAGAATTTTTTCTTCTAATGGCTTGCCCTGAATAGGTTTGGACATGTAGTCAATGAATCCTTCATTTTCATACATTTCTTTGGCACCGGCAACTGCGTTGGCTGTAAGTACGATGACAGGCGTATCAACGTTGGGACCGTCAATTGCTTTTAAGCGGTGCAAGGTCTCGATGCCATCGATATTGGGCATCATATGGTCCATCAAAATCAAATCGTAGTAGGTGCTTTCACATTTTTCCAATGCTTCCAGACCGCCGGATGCTTTATCTACCTGAATTTGTGTACTCTTTAATAAACCTTCCACAACGGAAATGTTCATGACATTGTCATCAACAACCAGAATGCGGGCATTGGGAGCCACAAAAGTAGTACGGTATTTTTTGTGTTTTTCACGGCTATAAGCATATTTTTCACGGAATTTTCCAATGGGCTTACGGTCACGGATACCCTGTTTTAAAACGAAGGAGAATGTGGAACCGGCACCATATGTACTCTGGACTCTGAGATCGGAATCCATCAGGTTAAGAAGCTGTCTGGAGATGCTTAATCCAAGTCCTGTTCCTTCAATATTGCGGTTGCGTCTTTCTTCGATACGCTCGAAAGAAAGGAATAATTTATCTAAATCTTCTTCTTTGATACCAATACCGGTATCGCTTACGGATACAATCAGATTCAGTGAAGAATCGCCGGCTTCTTCCCAACTCACTTTCAGGGTGACTGTACCTTCGTTGGTATATTTTACGGCATTTGATAACAAATTGATCATAATCTGACGGAGACGGACATCGTCACCGTATAACAGATAAGGAATGCTTTCGCCGACGATAGTATTAAACTCCAGACCTTTATTTGCTACTTTAATATCAAACATGTTGATGACTTCGGATAATACGGTTGCGATTTCGTATTCAACCGGCAGAATTTCCATCTTGCCACATTCGATTTTGGAGAAGTCTAAAAGGTCATTGACTAAGGAAAGCAGGGTCGTTCCGGCATCCCGGATATTTTCTGCATAACCGATAATTTTTTTTTCCGTTGCTTCACGAATGATAATCTCATCCATACCCAATACGGTATTAATCGGAGTACGGATTTCATGTGACATATTGGCGAGAAAGCTGGATTTTGCCTTGTTGGCAGCTTCGGCCTGCTCTTTTAATTTCTGTAACTGTTTGTTCGTACGATAATGCCCGGTAATATCGGTAAGCCATGCATATCTGCCGTCAAACTCGCCGGTATTTGACCAATTAGAACGAATTTCGTAAATTTTGGAAAACTCTTCGGATACATATTCTTTGGATGCAAAAAGTTTTTGGATGCCGGGCTGGTCGGCAATGCTGTCGAGGCCTTTGATAATCGGAAATAGCTGCGCAAACTCATTGTTGTAGTAAACAATCTGATCTCCGTTTGATATAATCAGAACGGCTCCGACATCATGATTTAAGATTTCTTTGGTCGCAATCTGTACGGAACTTGCCTGTTGCGGTTTATTACTTGTATACAACTTGTAATTGAAAAAAACGGAAGCAGCAAGCAGAAGTAATAAAATAATTACTAAAACCAACATTTTTATCTCTCCCTTTACATTTTATAGTGTATAAACCCTATTTCATACCTATTAAACATTATAGCAAAATTTAAAAACCAGTAAAATAGGAAGAAGAGAGAATTAAAAAGAAAAATTGCACAAAAAACAGGGGCAATTTTGGTAGTCTTTGTTGTTAAACGGATATGGAGGAAGGGTCGACATCCCGTAACTGTTCTTCAACCAGGAATTCTTTCATATATGCCTGACTGTCTTCGACAAACTCGCCCTGATCATTGTTTTTCCACATTGTGAAGGTGACTGCATAAAAGCCGATGGATAGAGACAATAGCAGGATTCCGATGATAAAAAGGATAAGGTAAGAAGAAAAACTCATTTTAATATTCCTGCCTTTCTTTTGCAAATTTTTTCATTTTTT
>JAEDFR010000233.1 GCA_016297945.1 Lachnospiraceae bacterium
ATGGCAGAGATAAAAGTCTGCATCTAAGGTCAAAAACCCCATATATCGCACTTTCGACACATCTTTTTCGGGAACACAAATCCGAAAAGGGATAATAATAAAGAAACTTAATGTGAAATTTCATCTAAATTATTCCATGTAAACAAAGCGAATAGAGAAAAAAGTAAATAAAAAAACTTCTAAACATTGAGAAGAAAATCATATTATGGTATACTCATTAATTGGTAGAAACATACAGGCAAAGGAGAAAACCAATGAAAAAAGCCATTATTACCGTTGTGGGAAAAGATACTGTGGGTATCATAGCAAAGGTTTGTACGTATCTTGCAGAGCACAAAATCAACATTTTAGATATTTCACAGACCATTGTTCAGGATTATTTTAATATGATGATGATTGTGGATACCAATCAGTCAGATGTTGATTTTGATACCGTTGTGGATGCGCTTGCAGCACTCGGAGAAGAAATCGGAGTCGTGATAAAATGTCAAAGAGAAGATATTTTTGATATGATGCATCGAATCTAAGGTTAAAATGGGTAAAAATATGATTAATATACATGAAGTTAATGAAACCAATAAAATGATTGAAAAGGAGAATCTGGATGTCAGGACGATTACCTTGGGTATTAGTTTGTTAGACTGTATTGATTCAGACCTTTCAAAATTAAAAGAGAAAATTTACAAAAAAATAACGGAAACGGCAAAAGATTTGGTTGTAACCGGACAGGAGATTGAAAAAGAATTCGGTATTCCGATTGTAAATAAGAGAATTTCGGTTACTCCGATTGCTTTGGTGGGCGGTTCTGCCTGCAAGACCCCGGAGGATTTTGCGGAAATTGCCGTTACATTGGATGAAGCAGCTAAAAAAGTCGGTGTAAACTTTTTGGGCGGTTATTCCGCTTTGGTTGCAAAGGGAATGACCCATGCGGATGAATTATTAATTCGTTCTATTCCACTTGCACTGAGTAAAACAGACTTTGTATGCAGCAGTGTAAATCTGGGTTCAACCAAGACCGGTATCAATATGGATGCGGTTAAGTTGATGGGTGAAATTGTAAAAGAGACAGCAGAGTATACCAAAGACAATGATTCTTTAGGTTGTGCAAAGCTGGTTGTATTTTGCAATGCACCGGATGACAATCCTTTCATGGCAGGTGCTTTTCATGGCGTAACCGAGGCCGACAAGATTATTAATGTCGGGGTTTCCGGTCCGGGCGTTGTTAAGACTGCATTGGAGCAGGTTCGCGGTGAGAATTTTGAAGTACTTTGCGAAACCATTAAAAAGACTGCATTTAAGGTAACCCGTGTTGGTCAGCTTGTGGCAAAAGAAGCATCCCGTATGCTTGACATTCCGTTTGGTATTATTGATTTATCTTTGGCACCTACACCTGCAGTGGGTGACAGTGTGGCTGATATATTAACGGAAATTGGTGTGGAACATCCCGGTGCTCCCGGTACGACAGCTGCTCTGGCACTGTTAAACGACCAGGTAAAAAAAGGTGGTGTTATGGCATCTTCCTATGTCGGTGGTTTAAGTGGTGCTTTTATTCCTGTCAGTGAAGATCAGGGGATGATTGATGCTGTAGAATGTGGATGTCTTACTTTGGAAAAATTAGAAGCAATGACCTGCGTCTGTTCGGTTGGACTTGATATGATTGCGATTCCGGGTGATACGAAAGCAACAACTATTTCCGGTCTGATTGCGGATGAAATGGCTATTGGTATGGTGAATCAAAAAACTACGGCAGTCCGTATTATTCCGGTTATCGGAAAAGGAGTAGGAGAGACGGTTGAATTCGGTGGTCTTTTAGGATATGCACCGATTATGCCGGTTAATTCTTTCTCCTGTGACAATTTTGTGAATCGTGGCGGACGTATTCCGGCACCAATACACAGTTTTAAAAACTAAGGGATATTATAAATAAAAAGACAATGGTTTTGTGTGGAATTCATAAAACCATTGTCTTTTATTTTTCCCTCTTCGGATTTGTGTTCCCATCATCTATAAGCAGAAAGCGTGATATATGGAGTTTTTGACCTTAGATGCAGACTTTTTCTCTGCCATCGTTTCTCACTTTTTATTATTCGCAACTTTGGGGATATAGCCAGTCGCCCTAACAGAAATTATATATCTTTGCCCGCGGAATTTAGCGAGGTTTTCTGGCATTTCTTAGTGGCATAAGCGAACAAAAATAATGCCCGGTTTCAACTGTCTGAAG
>JAEDFR010000234.1 GCA_016297945.1 Lachnospiraceae bacterium
TACATTATTTATTGTCTCGGATAAACCGATATTGGATTTTCCATCACTGGTTTTCCGTTGGGCTGAAGTACCCATATCGGATTTCCCGATGAACTGATATCCCAATATGGACAATAATTACAGTATCATCGGATTTTATTTATCTTCTAATCATTCTCCTGCCCTAATGGAACCTCCCGGATAATATACTCTGTATCCGTAAACATCCCATACTCGTTTCTAACAATATTTCGCTGCACATATCCATGGTGTTCCAGTTCTTTGATTGCAGACCGGACAGAATCAATTCCATCCCTGCTCAAAGATGCAAGTCCTTGCATATTATAATTCCAGTCATCCGGCAGACTCAGCATCAGAGACAACAATCCCTTTGCCTTTAATGACAGGCTCTTATTTTTAAAATGCTGGTTACTCATTACTGTATAATTTTTTGTTCGCTCCACACGAAAAATCTGTGACATTATATCTCACTTCCTTTCTGCAAAAAGAAAAAGACGCAAGTCATATTTTTTATGACTCACGCCTGTCTTTATATCTACTCCATTAACCAATAAAGTTTCTATTCTTTGTCTGGTTGTGCAGCTTCCATTGCCTGATATTCCCTTTTTAACTCTTTCAGTAATTCTTCTTCTGAAGGAAGATATAATTTATATTTTGAAGCAAAAACCTGTGTTTCACCTTCTGGCAATGTATATCGTACAACTGCATCACTCTTATCTGCACATAACACAATTCCAATCGGCGGATTATCTCCTTCGTTCATCAATTCTCGTTCATAATAATGCACATACATTTGCATCTGTCCTAAATCCTGATGTGTCAAATCACCAATCTTCAAGTCAATAAGGACAAAACATTTTAAAATATAATTGTAAAAAACAAGATCTATTCTAAAATGGCGTCCATCAAACGTAATTCTTTTTTGCCTGGCAACAAAAGAAAATCCTCGTCCTAATTCCAATAAAAACTTTTGTAAATGTGTAATAAGAGCCTGTTCCAAGTCACTTTCATAAAAATCATCATTCGAAGACAATCCAAGGAATTCCAGCACATATGGATCACGAATAATATCCTCCGGTGTTTTTCCCTGTTCTAATGTTTGAATCTCCTGTGCAACATTTTCTTTATTTTTACTGGAAAGCAGTCTTTCATAAAAGAACGTGTTGATCTGCCTTTCCAGTTGCCGCGTACTCCATTGAGACTTTACTGCTTCTTCCATGTAAAACTGTCGTGCATTTTCATTTTCTACACGCATTAAAAGTCGATAATGCGTCCAACTCAATTCGCTACGCAGCGCGTAGCTATTTGGGAACGTCAGATAAAACTGCCGCATATTTTTCAGATTTGCTACCGTAAAACCTTTTCCAAAATCTCGTGTCATCTGATTCGACAGTTCCTTGAGCAATCCTGTTCCGTATTCTGCACGTTCTTCTCCGTTTTGTTCTTCAACAATAGACTTTCCAATCTGCCAGTAAGCTTCCACCATGGCAAAGTTGGCAGTCTGATAAACTTTATTTCTTGCATCTGAAAGTATTTTCTTAATTTCTCCATAAAACGCTTTATTCATCAGAAAGCCCTCCTTCCTGTTAACAGTGATAATATTGCAATTTTTCAATCCAAAATTACAAACTGATATTTCTATTTTACCCTTTTTAGACCGTTCTGCCTACTGCAATTTTATATTCTTATACAACAATGAGGTCGCATTCCACGACCTCATCACATTCATTTAGATATAAATCAATTCCTTCAGGATGATCTCTTCCGCAATCGCTCTGTGCTGATTGGCAGCTCTTACCCATGCCATCTGATCTTTCTCCTTATCCGGCAAAGGCTCTTTTTTCTCTAGCTGTTTCAGAATAATTTCTTCCCGTTCTCTGGCTGCCTTGTCTACTTCCAGAAGGTGTTCCCCTATTGTATCCTGTAAAAGCATCACCTGATAGGTTGAATTTCGATGGTTCTTCAGATAATCTCTGCGTAAGAATCCATATTTACCAAGTTGTTCTATCTGCTCACCAGATTTATAGGTGAGATTTGGAATCAGATATCCATTCACATTTGTATAAGTCATAACAGTGGACATTCGCAATCCGCTTCGCTACTTGCTCATGAACGCAGTCACTTCGTAGCCTGCGTTCATATTATTAGCACTCTCCATTTCTTATCATTTTTTGACCACAAATTTACGACATTTACGACAAATCTGACACTGCTTTAC
>JAEDFR010000078.1 GCA_016297945.1 Lachnospiraceae bacterium
AAGTCTGCATCTAAGGTCAAAAACCCCATATATCGCACTTTCAGCACAAATATAGCGGGAACCCAAATCCGAAAAGGGTTTTATAATTCTAATAGTTGTCCGGCATTTTCTCCCAATATTTTGGAAAGTGCCAAATCGGAGAGACCGGTATTTTTAAGAATCCGGATGCATTCTCCCTGATCAGCCCAGGGACTGTCGCTTCCGAATAAAATGCGGTCAATTCCATGTTTTTTGACAATGTTTTGAAACTCCCCGATTCCAAGCTGGAGTCGGGATGTTTTTTTATCTGCCGGATCACTTTTTTGGAGAGTAGCAGCTTTTGACTTGGGAGAACGAAGCGGCGTCAGCGAAAAAGAAGTATCTAAGTAGACGTCACATCCGGCAATCTGATCAAGAACTTCATCCCAGCAATTCCAGCCTCCCATATGAGCAAGTACCAGTTTTTTTGGATGTAATTCCTTTATTATGGGCAGAATGTGAGACGGTGTTACAAAATCGGCACCGGGATAGCTGATATCATATCCGGCATGTGTCACAACAATGAGATCCAATTCCATAGCATAGTCTATGATTTTTTTATAGCGTATGTCGTTGAAATAGGTTTTCTGAAAGACCGGATGAAGTTTGATGCCTTTGATTCTATTGTTAGAAAGGTCCTTTAATATATTTTTATAATCTTCATTATCGGGATGGATACCCCCAAATGAGATGATACCTGATTCTGAAAAATGTTCATTCATTTCGATTGCCAGACGGTTAATTGTTTTTTCATGAGCCGGATTGGTTACGACCGGTAACAGAACTGAATAGTCAACGCCGTGATTTTGCATGGAAGAACAAAGGTCCGTTAATGTGCCGGCGATATAGTTTTTGATGTCGGCAGAGGAGGAAAGCTTTGCAATCGTTGACTGCACAATTTTTTCCGGAAAAGTGTGTGTGTGAAAATCAATAATCATAGTAAGAAATTCCTTTTTTGGTTGATTTTAAAAGCGTATTTTTATTATAATAGTTTTAGCGGCGGATTGCGAGTATGAAAAGTTAGACCTTTTGACTCTGTTATTATATTATTAATTAGAATGCACCAAGTACTTTTCCATTATTCCATTTGGTTGTTTTAACAGACGTTTCGTATTTCTATAGTTTTTGAAGGGGAAAGAATGAAGACAACTTGCGAATTCTGTAATGAATATATATCGGATACTGATGAAAATTGTCCTCATTGTGGTGCCAAAAATCCGAATTATAAGAGGGCTAGTCATGAGATACCACAAACGATTGAAGAACTAAAACAATGGTATAAGGATCACCATCTTCCTCCGGAAGAGGTAACGCGCTTTTTTATCGGTAAGAATTATAAAAAGCCGAAAGCTTTTGGTATTTATGAAGAAAACGGTCGTTTCATTGTATACAAAAATAAAGCAAATGGCAGCAGGGCAATCCGTTATGATGGTGCAGATGAAGCATATGCGGTAAATGAACTGTATCTAAAACTAAAGGAAGAGATTAGCAGACAAAAAAGATCAAATATTTCTGTAGTACGAGAGAAGTCTAAAAAAGAGGGAATCGGAAATTGGCTGTTAAATTTAGACTTACAGAATGTTTTTGGTTTTTTGGTTGTTTTCGTTATATTAGTAGCAGCATTTATTTTTACTGTTACAAGAATACCAAACGGATATTATCAATATCAGGGTAAGCAGTATTACCATTTGGATGACAGTTGGTATGAGTATGATGTATATGATTACAATTGGGAACCTACCGGAGTAGAAAAGGAACTTGAAAAAAATCATGAAGATTATTTCGAATCCTCTTCATATACTTCCGATATAGAAGCATCGGATTTTTCAGAGACTACTTACTATGAAAATTGGCTTGAAAGTGAAAACGATGATTCCGATTGGGATTCCGATAGCGATTGGGATTCCGGAAGTGACTGGGATTCCGGTGGAACCGATTGGGACAGTGATTGGTAAAAGAAATTGTCAAATAAGAAAAAATTAATTATAAAGGAGAATAAAAAATGGCAAACAAATATGCAGGAACACAGACAGAAAAGAATTTACAGGCAGCTTTCGCCGGTGAATCGCAGGCAAGAAACAAATATACTTATTTTGCTTCTAAAGCCAAAAAAGAAGGATTTGAGCAGATTTCCGCTCTTTTCTTAAAAACCGCAGATAATGAAAAAGAACATGCAAAAATGTGGTTTAAAGAATTAGAAGGAATTGGTTCAACAGCCGAAAATCTGGCCGCAGCCGCAGATGGCGAAAACTATGAATGGACAGATATGTATGAAGAGTTTGCAAAAACCGCTGAAGCAGAGGGATTTAGCGAATTAGCTGAAAAATTCCGCGGCGTAGCTGCTATTGAGAAAGCACATGAAGAGAGATATCGTGCTTTATTGAAAAATGTTGAAACAGCTCAGGTATTTGAAAAGAGCGAAGTGAAAGTATGGGAATGCCGCAACTGTGGTCATATTGTAGTCGGAACAAAGGCTCCCGAAATCTGCCCGGTATGTGCACATCCCCAGAGCTATTTTGAAGTAAGAAGCGAGAATTATTAATAATCATTACAAGTCATTGCAAATTGAGATAATTGATTAATTCTGAAAAACCCATGTGAAATTATGGGTTTTTCTTTTTTTTCGTGTTTTTTAAAAAATGTTGTGATATGATATAGACGAAAAATCTGAGAAGATAATCTCTCTACGCATACGTTTCTTTATGTACTCTCAGAAAATAATTCTTCGTGAATGGTAGTAATTTAGAAACCATTGCACTAGTAAATTTATGGAAAACAAGAACGTAGCTTCAAGGAGAGAGACGGAAATAGTAGAAACAAAGCAATAGAATCAAAAGAGATACATAAATAGCAAGATAAAAATTGTTTAGAAAAAGGACTAACAGGACATAAGAAATCATGACATTAAAAGAATTAAAAATCGGACAGCCTGCCATAATCGATCAGGTTGGCGGGAATGGAGCTTTAAGACAACATTTTCTGGATATGGGAGTTTTGCCCGGAGCGGAATTAAAAATAGAAAAGTATGCGCCGATGGGTGATCCCATGGAAGTAAGAATTCATGGATATGAACTGACTTTGAGATTGGATGAAGCAGGACAGATTGAAGTACACGAGATTGAGGAATTGTCGGATGAACAGGAGAAAAAACAGGCAAAGTCCAAATCTGTCAAAGAGCATCCGGGATTGGGTGAAGATGGTAAATATCATGTGAAGGCC
This sequence comes from Lachnospiraceae bacterium, assembly GCA_016297945.1. Classification (GTDB taxonomy): domain Bacteria; phylum Bacillota; class Clostridia; order Lachnospirales; family Lachnospiraceae; genus UBA2882. The sequence continues at coordinate 3,238 of JAEDFR010000078.1, forward strand.
GATGAACATCCGTTAAAGGAAGGAACCAAGATTCACTTTGCGCTTGCCGGTAATCAGAACTGTGGAAAAACAACCTTATTTAATCAGTTAACCGGTTCTAACCAGCATGTAGGTAATTTTCCGGGAGTAACCGTTGATAGAAAAAGCGGTTGTATCAAAGGTAATGAGTTAACAGAGGTTGTTGATTTGCCGGGGATCTATTCTCTTTCTCCATATACCAGTGAAGAAATCGTATCCAGACAATACATATTGAATGAGCATCCGGAAGGAATTATCAATATCATCGATGCTACAAATATTGAGAGAAATCTCTATCTGACCATGCAGTTAATGGAATTAAATGTTCCGATGGTACTTGCTTTAAATATGATGGATGAGGTACGTGGTAACGGAGGAACCGTCTATATTAACGAGATGGAATCGATGTTGGGTATTCCGGTCATTCCAATTTCGGCTGCCAAAAATGAAGGAATTGATGAACTAATCAATCATGCGCTTCATGTTGCCATGTATCAGGAACACCCCGGAAGAATGGATTTTTGTGAAGAAAATGATCATAACGGAGCTGTTCATCGTTGTCTGCACGGAATTATGCATCTGATTGAGGATCATGCCAAAACCGCAAACATACCGGTCCGTTTTGCCGCAACGAAACTAGTTGAGGGTGATGAACGGATTTTGGATAAACTGGAATTGACACAAAATGAAAAAGAAATGTTAGAGCATATCATCTGTCAGATGGAGGAAGAAAGAAACATGGACCGGGCAGCCGCGATTGCCGATATGCGTTTTTCCTTTATCAAAAAACTGGTCCGCGCCTGTGTGGTAAAGCCGCATGAGAGTAAAGAGAGGGAAAGAAGTCGCAGGATTGATAAAGTACTGACCGGAAAATATACAGCCATTCCCGCTTTTGTCGGAATTATGGCACTCATTTTTTATCTGACCTTTCATGTCATTGGTGGCGGATTACAGGAGCTTTTGGAAAATTTGATTGAAAAGCTATCCGTATTGGTTCAACAGGGTATGACTGCGATTCATGTCAATGATGTCATACAGTCTCTGGTTTTGGATGGAATATTCCAAGGCGTGGGAAGTGTTGTGAGCTTTTTGCCGATTATTGTGACGTTGTTTTTATTTTTGTCTTTGCTGGAAGATACCGGATATATGGCGCGGGTTGCTTTTGTCATGGATAAGCTGTTGCGACGTATCGGATTGTCAGGGCGCAGTATTGTTCCGATGTTGATTGGATTTGGATGTTCGGTTCCCGGTGTTATGGCAAGTCGTACACTGCCTTCACAAAGGGACCGTAAAATGACCATTATGATGGTGCCTTTTATGAGCTGTACGGCAAAGCTTCCGATTTATGGTTTTTTTGCCAATGCATTTTTCCCGGGTAAAGAGGCAATCGTCATGATAATTTTGTATTTTACCGGTATTTTTGTCGGAATTATTACGGCAATGATTTTAAAGCAGACAAAATTCAAAGGAGAAGCGGTTCCTTTTGTTATGGAATTACCAAATTATCGTATGCCGGGATTGAAAAATGTTATGCAGTTACTATGGGAAAAGGCAAAGGATTTTTTGGAGAAGGCATTTACCGTTATTTTTTTGGCAACGATTATCATATGGTTTTTACAGACCTTCAGCCTGCATCTGAGTGTCGTAACCGATTCTAAAGACAGTATTTTAGCTGTTATTGCAGGACTGATTGCGCCGATCTTTAAGCCTTTAGGATTTGGTGACTGGAGAATTTCTACGGCATTGATGACCGGATTTATTGCAAAGGAAAGTGTGGTATCGACGTTATCTGTCTTGTTTAAATCGACGGAGGGCTTATTTGAAATTCTTACACCTGCTTCCGCAGCCGCATTATTGGTATTCTGTCTGTTGTATACACCCTGTGTGGCCGCAATCGCATCCATAAAGCGTGAGCTTGGTGCAAAATGGGCAGGTGTCATTATGCTGATGCAATGTGTCATTGCCTGGATTTGCGCATTTTTGGTTTATTCACTGGCAAGTCTTTGTGGGATCTAAGTCGTCCGTCAGAATAATGATATCTTTGCCGCCTCATACTTCGGTTTCTAGCCTTTCTAAGCGGTATGTTCACATAATATTTATTAAATGCCCGGTTTCAAAACTCAGACTTCGTCTTCAAACAGTTGAAACCGGGCATTATATTTTGTTATCATATGTAATTGACATTCATATATGCGATTATTATAATAGATTTTAATATATATTGTGCGATATATATTAAGAACTATTTTTGAAAGCACACTTTAATATTACAATTATGTGGTTGAGAAAGTATGCGATTCTACCTATAGACTGCATGGCAACGTAACTGCGATAGAATATGCAAATTTCGTGGGAAAACAATTGTAAAAAGTGTAATAACAAAAGGGGCAGTACTATGGCACCAAGAAACAAATTTTCCAGAGATGAAATGATAGAAAGAGCGGTACAGGTGGTTCGAAAACAGGGAATAGGAGCCCTTACCGCAAAATCTTTGGCAAATGAGCTCGGAGTATCCACACAACCGGTCTTTACGTGCTTTCATACGATTGAAGAGGTCCGGCGGGAAGTGGTAAATGCGGCAAAATTATTATATGATGATTATGTGAAAGAAGGACTTTGCAACGATATACTGTTTTTGGGTTTTGGTATGCACTACATCCGGTTTGCAAAAGAAGAACCGGAATTGTATCGATTGTTGTTTTTATCAACGGATCAAAGCGAAGGAAACAGTGCTTTTGGAGAGATGAATGCATCCTTAGAACTGGTCACAGATTCGATGCAAGAGACATATCATATCGATGCAAAAACAGCAGAGCGTTATTTTCGAGATATGTGGCTGGTTGCTCACAGTCTTGCTACGCTTATTGTGACAGGGTCATGTCCTTATACGGATCAGGAAATCGGCAGAATTCTGACCGGATTTAGTATCGGTCATTGCATGGCGATTAAGGAAATTCCGGGATTTGTAGAGGATAATTATGATAAGGATGCAATATTTCGGGAGCTTATAAAAAAGTAAAGTGTAAGATGGAAATAAGATTTTTCGAAACGGATAAAAGAATTTTGAATAATTGGTAAAGCAGAGAATTGTGTAGGAAAACCGGAGGGAAAGATATGGAAGAGAAAAGTGGAGTTTTGATTCAAAACGAGAAACAGGCAAACAGAGCCGTAGCAAAAGTCATGCAGATTACATTTTTGATTTTTACGGTGGTTTATCTGTTGAATGTATTTGGTATTTTTGTTGTTGATATGGGAATTATGACATTCGCCTATATTGTTGGTTCCGTTTTGTTATGGGTACCGACCTTGATTGTAATTGTTGGCAAAAATCAGCAGTCCTATGTTAAATACATATTGATTTTGTGCGCTGTTGTATTTGTAACCGTGGTAGCAACTACTTTGGGCTATCATGCTGTTTTACTGTTTATTTATGCAATTGCCATCGCAAGCCTTTATTTTTCCAAAAAACTGAATATTTTGACTACCATATTATCGGTTGTGGGTGTATCGCTCGGACAGTGGTTGGATTTTGTTTTGAATACCCTGCCGGATAAGAATTTTACGAATTTATATAAACTGTTTGTATATGGAATTTTGCCAAGGGCATTGATTTTGATTGCCATTGCTGCTATTTTTACCATGTTATGTGAAAGAACAGCCGGGATGTTATCGAATCTTCTGAATGCTGAAGAGCAGGAGAGAATGATGAATCAAATGAAGCAGATGCAGGAGCAGTCCAGACAGACTTCCGACGAATTGCTGCAAATGGTAAAGGAATTGTCTGTTATTACCGAGTCCTCCATGAAAGCAAATGAACAGATTACGGATGAGACAGGCTGTGTGTTGCAGTCCTTTAGTGAAAATACAAAAGAAATTACCGGTATGAATGAGCGGACACAGGACATTCATGCCCGGTTGCTTGCACTTGGTGCCATGAATGAACAGGTTGCTGAGTTAGCAAAACAGGTTAATCTGACGACAAAAGAAAATCAGGAAAAAATGGACGACGCAACGGAGAGTATGGGAAAAATTCATACAAGTGCAGAACAGTGTAAGGATGTTATTCTCGAATTAGGTGAGAAATCAAAAGAGATTCTGGATATTATCCGTGTGATTACCGGTATTTCCAATCAGACAAATATTCTGGCATTAAATGCATCTATCGAAGCGGCAAGAGCCGGAGAACACGGTAAAGGATTTGCGGTTGTTGCCGGAGAGATTCAGAAATTGTCTGAACAGACAAAGGCAGCCGTTGATAATATCGGAAAAATTGTTACAGAAGTTGTTCAATATACAGATAATGCGGTTTCTGTTATGGAGCAGAGCGTTCAGCTGACCATGGCCGGAATGGAACGAATTGAAGAAGTTGGTAATTCGACAGCTTTGATTACCGCCTCCAACAGCCAAATGTCTGAACAGATTTTGGAAATGGATAAGACAGTGGAAAATATTAAGTCCCAGAGTGACGAAGTGGCGAAAGGAATGGAACAGGTTCATTCCAATACACAGGGAAATTACAATGCGGTAGAGCATGTTGCAGCCGCAACCCAGGAAAACACTGCCGGTGTGGCAGAAATTGAAAACCTGGTAGAGAGAATTAAAGTGCTTGCATACAAAGCAGCCCAAAGTTAAGGATAAACGCTCTTTTACCCTTAATTTTGTAAAAAGGAAGGGAAAAGAAAATGAATCATATAGCGAAAAAAGAATATTTAAAAAGACTGCTGATCATTGCCGTACCCATCATGTTAAGTAATCTGATCAGTCAGGTACAGATGCTAATCGACAGAATTTTTCTCGGTCATGCAGATAATTTATATATGAGCGCACTTTCCAACGTGACATCATCCATATGGACAACGGTGTCCTTTTGTTTCTCATTGTCTATAGGTGCCTCTATTTTAATCAGTCAGAATGTTGGAGCCAATAAAAAAGATCGGGTAGAAGAATATGCGGGAGCACTGATTAAGTTTAATAACATTGTTCCGATAGGTCTGTTTTTCTTTTGGTTTTTCTTATCGGAATATGTTTTCCGGATTATGCATGTATCAGAAAATCTGATGCCACTTTGCATAAGCTATGCGAGATTTTATGCACCGGTATTTCTTTTAACCGGGTTGGCGGCGTCGCTTAGTGTCATTCTTCAGACCTCGAACTATACCAAACCGATGATTATTTACGGAATGCTTCGGGCGGGATTAAATATCATATTGGATTATATTTTGATTTATGGAAAATTGGGATTGCCGGCACTTGGTATCACAGGTGCAGCAATCGGAACTACCATTGCGGAATACGTGGGCGGAATTTATGTACTATTTGTCTTTTTTACCAATAAAAAGCTGATTACGCGCCCTACCTTTCGGAGTATCAAAGAAGCAAAGCTCTTTACCTATCTTTCTTCTGCAAAGATGGGATTAAATACCGCTTTGGAAGATTTTGCATGGAATTTTGGCAATCTGTTTTTGATACGGCTGTTGAATAACATCAATGAACTGGCAGCCGGAATCTATTCCATTATTTTTGGCGTGGAAATTCTTGCGGTCGTGTTGGTTGGTGCAATCGGAAACGGTACGATGACTCTGACTTCGGAAGCAGTCGGAAAAAAAGATGTGGCACAGTATAAGGGTGTCTGTATCTGCGCATACGGACTGTGTTCGATTGTATCAGCAGTTATGGTGATACTGGGAATTGCATTTCCGGAGCAAATTGTTGCTGCATTTACCAAGGATGCGTCTATTATTGCATCAAGTGCCATTTATCTCTTTCTTATGGGGATCAATCTTTTTTCCAAATCGGCAAATACCATTGTCGGAAATACCATTCGTGGAAGTGGAGATACGCGCTGGATGTTGTATACCCAGTTATTTGGAACGGTGGGAATTATTTTAGTAAGTATACTATTTGTCAATATCTGTGGTTTTGGAATCATTGGTGTATTTCTGGCGGTCTTGGTGGATGAAGCAGTAAGAGCGGCAATCAATTTTTTCCGGTATCTGAGGATTGTGAAAAATTGGAAATAAAAACATAAACTGCCAAAAACGGCACATAATATCTTCTTTCATGCTGTATAGTGAGGATACTTCAAGCGACACATACAGATGAAAGGAGTTTTTTATGAATAATGAAAATGAATTGGATACTGAAAAAGAGGAAAAAGCATTGAACTGGATTTTGATTGTCATGGTCATTGTACAGATCTTGACAGGCATTGCGTTTTTGGAAAGAGTGCGAGTATCAGAGCAGAAGTCCCATTAATCAACAAACGAGAAACCGGATTTAACCTGCGCAGAATCATGTACATGCGTGGAATTACACCGAAAGATGTGTAGGAAGGGCAGAAAATTTCTTGATAATCAGCCACATGACCGATATAATATTAATATATGGCTGGTTATAAAAGGTTTGGAGGCGGTTGAATGATAGGACGTAAACAGGAAATCACGACATTAAACAAATTATACGAAAGCAATAAAGCTCAGTTTGTAGCAGTATATGGACGTAGAAGAGTCGGCAAGACATTTCTTATTAACGAAGTGTTCGCAGGTAAAGTAACATTTCGTCATGCAGGACTTTCGCCGATCGAATCCGATGTTGAATCGACGGATAGCCCACTTAGAAGGCAACTCAAACATTTTTATAACTCTCTTATCCTTCAGGGAATGAAGAAAAGTAAATGTCCTGAAAACTGGATGGATGCATTTTTAATGTTGGAAATGTTTCTTCAGGACATAGATGATGGCAGTAGGCAATTGATTTTCATAGACGAATTGCCTTGGCTTGACACACCTAAATCAGGTTTTATAACCGCATTTGAGGGATTTTGGAACACATGGGCATGCGCAAGAAAAAATGTAATGCTTGTAGTCTGCGGAAGTGCAACATCGTGGATGACAGATAAGTTAATTAATAATCATGGAGGTCTCTATAACAGACTTACATGTGAAATAAAGCTTGCACCGTTTTCACTTGGAGAATGCGAGAAATACTTCATCAGTGAAAATATTAAGATGTCCAGATATGATATTATACAATCGTATATGATAACCGGAGGTATACCATATTATTTGAGTTATTACCAAAGTGGATTAAGTTTGGCTCAAAATGTAGATGAATTATTTTTTAAAAAGAATGCTCCGTTACTGAATGAATTTAATAGATTGTTTAGCGCGATATTTAGCAATCCGGAGATGATGATTTCTCTTATCCGAGCAATTGGAGCTAAACATTACGGATGCACACGCTCGGAATTAGCTGAAGCGGCAGGGATGACAGTAGGAGGCACATTAACGAAAGCGTTGTCTGCTCTAATAGCTAGTGATTTCATAATAAAATATGTCCCGTTTGGATGCAGTAAAAAAGAAGAATATTATAAGCTGACAGATTCTTTTTGCAATTTTTATCTAAGATTTGTGGAGAACAAAAAGGAGCTTAGCAATGATTTTTGGCTTTCAAATATAGGTTCGCAAAATATCGTAACGTGGAGAGGGCTTGCTTTTGAGAATGTCTGTTTCAATCATATAAAGCAGATAAAGAAAGCACTTGGAATCAGTGGAGTTAGTACAAATCAATCCGCGTGGTCTAAACGAAAGGGTGAGGAAACCGGCACACAGATAGATATGATTATTGAGCGAAAAGATAATATTGTTAATATGTGTGAAATGAAATTTTACGGGGAAGAGTTTTCCGTAGACAAGAGTTACGATAAAGTTTTACGTAATCGAATATCGTTGCTTTCGGAAGAATTATCTCCTAAGATGGCTATTCATAGCACGCTAATTACCACATATGGATTGAAATACAATGAATATAGCGGAGATTTTACTAA
>JAEDFR010000079.1 GCA_016297945.1 Lachnospiraceae bacterium
TCTTCTTCATGTGTCCTACGGATGCGGATTCATTGCCGGAATTTTTAAATTTATACTACATTAATCCGTCTGTTTTAAACAATAAAAAGCATCAAAATTTCTCAAGTCCAAGAAATTTTGATGCTTTTTCTGATTTCCAATGGGAAGTTTTTATTTTTTATACCATCTGTTTCTCTACAAGCCGTGCAAATTTTCCCTTTTGTGCCATTAATTCCTCAAAGGTGCCCTGTTCCGCTATTTTCCCTTTTTCCAGCATAATAATCCGATCACAGTTTTTCACTGTTGAAAGTCTGTGTGCCACCATAAGAACAGTTGCATCTATCTGAAATATGGCATCCAGTACTTTTTTCTGTGTGACATTGTCAAGTGCAGACGTTGCCTCATCCAGTAAAAGAATCGACGGATGAGACGCAAGTGCACGCGCAATCAAAAGGCGCTGCCTTTGACCTCCGGAAAATCCACCGGTAACCGCTTCGGAAATCTCCGTATCCATTCCATAAGGAAGGGAACGAATAAGATCAGCAATCTGTGCTTTTTCAGCTGCATCCCATATATCTTCATCCGACAGCCACTCGGAAGTGAAGGCGATGTTGGAACGCACTGTTCCCGGAAAAATCCGGCTGAACTGAAATACAGCACCAATTTTCTTTCGAACAGATCTGTGGTTCAGTGTCTGAAGGGGCTTACCATCAAACAGGACAGCACCTGAATCCGCCTTCTCCAGTCCTATAGCAATTTTCAAAAGTGTACTCTTTCCGCATCCGCTTTCTCCGACCAGGCCAATCTTTTCTCCCTTCTTTACAGAAAAAGATATCCCATCCAGACATTTTATCCCCTGACCATCATATTCATACACAATATCCTGAAATTCGATATCACCTTTCAGATTTCTTACATACTCTGTACTTTTTGTCTGTTCCATCGCCTCATCCCAGAAAGGTTTCATCTGCTCTGCAAGCGGTTTTACCTGAAAGAAAGAGGTCAACACATTGATGATCTGCATTGCCGCCGCAGTGACAAGGGCATAGGATGCCTGAAAAGAAATATAGTCTGCGCGGCTTACATTTGCCGGTACGGCAATACCAAGCAATAAGATGACGCTAAATGAAGATAAAGTGGAGGTAATCAATCCATTGAGTTTGACAAGCAGGGGCATGTTATGTGTATATTGAAGCATCCTCTGATAATAGGATGCCCATTTTGCATAAATTCTTGACTGGGCTCCACAGTTTTTTATCTTTTGCATCCCGCTTATCGCCGAATAATTGAAATTTGAAAGCTCCATCGCCATATTCATTCGCTTACGCTCATTTTCTGCAGAAAGCCGACAGGTTGCAAAAGAAATACCTATTTCAGCTGCCAGAAGAATAAGCGCCGGCACGGCCAGTACAGGGGCGTACATGAACATCTGGGGAATATATATAATAGAAAATATCGCCGTCAAAGACATATCAAAAATAATATTCACCAAAAGCGTGGCAAGTTCTCTTATATTGTTTATTCTTCTTGAAAGACGTCCTGCTGTGGACTTTCTGAAAAAATAATGCGAAAGAAAAAGCATTCTCGCCATCACTGCAGCCTGGGCAGCTGTGGATATCCGAAGACGGGTTTTCCCCAGAAGAAATGTCTTTGAAGCTTTTAAAAAAGCATTAACCAGACCCGTCACGACAAACATCAATGCCGCCATAATCAGAGGAAACCAGGCTTCTTTTCCCTGAGGCAGCAGTTGATTCAATACATAGTTATGAATTGCCGGTGAAACAAGATCCAGCAGTGCTGCAAAAGCCATAACCATACATACAGGCAGAAAATCTCTTGTCGTAAATAATTTAAGAATAAACCGGATAAATCGGCCAAATGTAAACTTCTCTTCATTAAGAGGACGATACAGCACCACTGCTTTTGGTTTGAGCGGGGTGTTTTTTCTGACTCTCTCTGATTTTCCATTTGCCAGGCACACATAGCGATATCCGATAACGGACGGAAACAGTCCGACAGCTTCCCCGCTTTCCAGAAATCCGAGCATGATATTCGTAGATTTTTCCCACTGATCATCCCTATTCAGGTCCACCATTTCATACATAATTCCTTTTGGCTCCAGAACCCTATTCAGCATCTCCTCCAGACTTTCACATCCATAAATATATTCTGATGTAATATCCCATTTATTTAAAATATAACAGAGCATTCCCTGAGCATCATCCACATCCGTCTCCCGGGAAAAACTCCGCTTTTCAGACTGAAAAAGATTTTCGTCCGCCTGATTTTCCAGCTGTTTATCCATTTGTTCCCGATTAAGTATTTGCTGTGTATATAATCCCATAAATTCTACCTCACTGCATATCGATCAGCTGCTGATACAATGTGCCGCTTCTATAAAGTTCTTCATGATTTCCCCGCTCAATAATCTTTCCATCCTTCATGACCAGTATCTGATCACATTGTCTTACTGTGGAAAGGCGATGTGCAGCCAAAATACATGTTGTCCCCTTATTTTTGATCGCCTGAAAGACTTTTTCTTCTGTCACCGCATCCAGTGCAGAGGTAAATTCATCCAGCAGCAGCAATGTCGGTTCCTGAGATAAGGCCCTTGCCAACTCCATTCTCTGGAGCTCTCCTCCGGAATAATTTCGCCCGTTTTCAAGAACCGGCGCATCATAATTTTCCGAATTTTGCATAATCCTGTTATGTATCTGCGCATCTCTGGCCGCCAGAATCATTTCATAATCTTCAATCGTCTTATCCCACATTTTTAAATTGGCTTTAATACTGTCTTCAAAAAAAGTAAGTTCCTGATCAACACACCCTACAGATGAACGAAAAACCACATCCGATATGTCCTGCCTTCGGTGTCCATCATACAAAATCTCACCTGAAACAGGCCGATACAAATCTGCGAGAATTTTTAAAAGTGTACTCTTCCCACAGCCTGTGGAACCGACAATTGCCACAAGCTGACCCGGTTCCACCTTAAATGACACATCATCGACAGCCATAGCATCTCCCGAATTATAGCGGTAACACAAATGACGAATCTCTATCGCTCCCTGCAGTTTGTCCGGATATACTTCACTCTCAATCTTTTCTTCGCTGTCCCGTTCAAATATATCATCCACACGTTCAATATTTGAACGCATCATCTGAATCGTCTGGCCGGTTGAAATAAGCGTTCCCAGAGAAGATCGAATATTTACAAGAATTGCCTGAAAAGCGGTCATCATTCCCATAGTAAAATTGCCATTGATAATAAAAACAACGCCCCCAAAAAGCAGTACGGCACTTACCAGCATTCCGTGCACTTCACCGATAAAGGACATAAACATATTTATCATCTGTGTCTTTGTCTGGCTGTTGCGATACTCATTCTGTGTCCGTATCCATCCTGCAAAAAAACTTCGCTCAGCTCCCATCGATTTGATCGTCTCAATCGTATTCAGACCATTAAGAAGAGACGTATTCATTGCACTGGAATTGGAATTCATGCTCCGATAAGCATCTGCCAGCATACGCTGCATATAGAGTGATATCATAATATATAAGACTTCAACACTCAAACATATGATGGCAAGTACCGGCTGATAATACACCATAAGCACAAGATAAAACAAGGTCGTTACAAAATCGCAGAATCTGGGCAAAAGATTGATCAGCAAAGAGCGGTCGATCTGCATATTTTGATCCAGTCTGTCCATAAGCTCCCCGGCAAAATGCTGTTCAAAAAACTGCATCGGAAGTCTGAGCATTTTTTTAAAAAGCCTGGATCCGGATCTGGCCGCCATTCCACGGCTGACCCGATATATTTTTAGATTTTCATATACAGAAAACAAAAGACCTGCCGCAAGTGAGACAGTCATTAATGCCAGAATCGACATATACACCCCATCTGCTTTGCCCTCAACCCCACGGTCCATCATTACCTGAACCAGTGCCAGCATAGCCATTTTCATAAGTGTGCTGACCGCATGGGCTCCAGCGATTAAAACTGCAGATTTGTGCACATCTTCCATGCGTTTTCGAATTCGCATCGATACACTGTCTGGCTTCCCTTCCGGTACAAAATCTTTTCCTTTTCTAAGTTCGATCACCCAACCGGTGCAGGAACGAAAAAAATCTTCCTCCCGAAGACTGACGGCACCTTTGGACGGATCGTTCATCTTTACTCTTCCATTTTTAAATCCGGTCACTACTACAAAATATTTTCTTTTCCACTGTGCAATGCATGGAAACGTCAGCTTTTTCCATACCTCTTGTTCTATTTTTTTAACTTCTCCATCCATTCCAAAATATCTTGCCGCTTCAAGCAGTTGTCCCGGAGTGGACCCGTTTCTTGTATAAAGACATTTTGACCGTATCGTTTCCATAGGAAGATATTTTTTATAATAAGAAAGAATCATTGCCAATGCTGTGGCACCGTTTTCACCACTATGCATCTGTACAATTACAGGAACTCTCATTCATTTCTCCTTTTTCAAACAACAATATCTCAATCCTGTATATTATTAAAAAATTGCAGATATTATCCAACTACTGTATAATATTCATATTCTATATATTAATACGCACGAATCTATTTGTAAATACAAAGGCTATGGCTAAAACAGGCCTTAATATATTAAGGAGGCATTACTCAATGAAAATAAACATTTCTCGTCAGACAAAAGACTGGGAACACCTCTTCGGGAACAGAGAACATTTTGAAAAATGGTATGTGAAGTATGCCCATATGCTTGACTACCCACGTGATTATCTTGGTGATGAGCCAAACACGATTTCTTTTGACTGGGATTCTTATAAAGTACATCCTGAACTTCTGGATGCATCACATCCACAGGGAATCTTCAAGATTCTGCTCGTAGAGCCCTTTGCCTATAACAATATGGCTGCAAATTTAGCCATTCCTCTGTTTTATCAGCAATTTCATGAGGCACATCCCGAATGGGTTGTTGAGCGGGCTTACTATCCCTCATCTGAAAGAGACCGTGAGCGGCTCATTGAGGCCGGATTTCCTCCCTTATCTCTGGAAGGTCGTATGCCTTACACAGCATTTGACGTTATATGTTTTTCCCAATGTTTCATCGGGCAGGAATTCAACATCATTGATCTGCTTTTAAGGAGCGGTATTGCTCCTGTCTGGCAGCAGCGTACAGATTCTGATCCGATTATTATCCGGGGCGGTGCCAGCAATCTCAATCCGTCCGCAACAAAGGATGTGTGTGATCTCTATTATATCGGAGAGGGCGATGAAGGTCTTTTATGGCTCATGGAAAGGATTCATGAAGGTTTACTTCTCGGAAAAAGTAACGAAGATATTTTACTTGAAGCAATAAAAAACAGAAACTGCCTCTGGGCACCCCGTTTTTATGAAGAACGTTTCGACGATCAGGGGAATCTTATGGGCATGTTTCGACTGCGCGAAGATGTTCCTAAAACTATCCGGCGTGATTACATCCATGACCTGGATCATATGTTTGTTCTCACGAAACCTCCTGTATCGTTTGATTACTTTTCCTGCAAGCTGTCAAATGTAGAAATATCCCGAGGCTGTGTCGGCAAATGTTCCTTTTGTCAGGCAAGTTTTACAAACGCCCCCTATCGGGCACGTTCTGCCGATTTTGCCCTAAAGTGTATAAAAGAAGTTCTTCGACAGACCGGAGGAGACCAAGCCGCAGCAATTTCCTTCTCCGGATGCGGTCACCCCGAATGCAACTCATTTTTTACAAAACTATATTCAGATGTCACACCATCTATCACACAGTTGTCTCAGCGTGTGGATGAGTTTGCCTCCAATCCAAGTTACGCTGCCTTTGCAATAAAGGCCAACAGGGGCAAAATTGCTTTCGGACTGGAAGGCAACTCTCAACGCATACGGGATGCCGTATCAAAAAACTATACCGAAGACGATATTATCGAAGCCATCCGTATTGCACAGAATGCCGGATTTAAACGCATTAAATTCATGATGATTGAGAGTCTTCCCGGCGAAACACCGGAAGATACGATGGAAATCGTAGAACTTGGACGCCGTATCAAAGAATTACTTATTCAAAATCGCCGTCCGGGTGAAGAACTTCCTACGATTGTGTTCTCCTGGACAATCTTAAGTATATTTCCTTTTACTCCATATCAATGGTGCCGACCACGCCGCGAAGCGGTTTCTCCAGTGAACGAAGCGGCACGTCAGCTTGAAGAAATGGGATTTAAAACAGTCCGTGGCGTATTTATGAACAGCGAAACCCTCTGGAATATTACTCAACTCCTCATGCGAGCCGACTCCCGTCTGCAGAATATGTTCATCCAGCTTGCACAGGAAGAATGTGTCTATTTTGACCGTAGAATGACAAACAATCCACTTGATCGTATTCATACCTATTTTGCCGAACATGATGTTCCGGGTTGGGATTACTGGTTCCGTGAATGCGATGCAGATACCATTTTCCCCTGGGATTTTATTCAGATGGGACCAACAAAAGACTATTTATGGAAACGCTATCAGCAGTCGCTCTCTCTCCATCCTGAAAACTCACCAAAATGCATGGACAGATGTGCAAACTGCGGTGCATGTGATGCCGAAGATCTTCGACGTAAACAGAAATGGCATATATCCCGTGAACAGGACAGAAAGCAAACTGTGGATGTACATATACAACCGGCAAACAGCGAACCTTCGGTTCAAACTCTCGTTCTCGACATAGAAGCTGATTTAAAGCATCGTTTTGCGGCTCCTTTATACTGGATTCACGATATCGGTCGTGCCCTTATGCTGAGCGATCTTCCAATCAGGCGCAGCTCTCTTTCCCTGGCGCGCTATCCCTGGAATCGATATGCATGGGCCTGGGGACTTAACCGTGCAACGGTTGATCTGATTCATCCGCTGGATATTTCAGAACTTGATGAGCTGGCAGCACGCATCCAGAAACACGCAACACACTTTACTGTCCTGTCGATCCATCTGGAAGAGCCCCGAAAACACAAAGAGGATGCAATATGCGGTGTACTTGAAAACAACAGGACTTCACCAGACACAAAATTCTCATATGAAGTGCCGCTTCCTCCTCTTGATCATGCCGCTTTTACATCGCTGAATGACCATATCAATGAGATCATGGCATTACCGACATGGAATATAACAGCTACATGTTTCGGTGATTTTCAACATGAAACATCTCTTGTAGATGCAAGACCTTTTATTGACAGACTCTTTATCACGCACAAAGAAAAAACACCTTTGCTTTATATGACACTTATTGGAAGTACAATCGCACCATATGATGTTTATCAGAATCTTCTCGATACAAACTGGGAACAAATAGGAGCTTACCCAGTGCACTGCGTATCCATAGATTAAATCTCGCATATTTGAAAAAAGTCGATATCAGAAGATACATTCTTCGGATATCGACCTTTCCACTTACCAGAATCCATCTGTGGCCAAACAGAATTTTCCTTGACTTATTATATTTTTATGATACAATCGTCGTAACAGAGGAGTATGTCATAGGACATGTCTGCAGGAAAACGAATTTGATATCATTAATGGCTATGCAGACAGCCGATATCAAAGGCGTTTTGGTAGAACAAATGAAAATCTCTCCTCTGTTTTTTATATTTTTTTCTATTCTTTTTCATAGTATGCTCTGACCAGACTTCTGTAACCAAGCTCCTTTAGTTTCTGATACTTAACGCGATATTGAGCTTTACTCCATTTTCCTGTCATCACATATCGAATGCAATATTGGTTGTAAAGATCGAGTGTTTGAAGTCCATCTGTCTTCGTAATAACCGGAAAAGCCCATCTTTTCCAACTCATTCTTGATTCCTCATCCTTACCAAAAAATGAATGCATATTCATTGCGATAAGTTGTCTGCCGGCTTCTTCAGGGCTCATCCCCTGTTGTCTTTTCTGTTTCTCAATTTTCTTCGCTCTCATTCTCATTCTTCGTTTAAGCTTTCGCATTGAGGTAGGTGCTATGTCAATTTCATCCCCATTCAACTCCATACCCAGAAATTCAATAGGCTCATTTACTTTGCAGATTCTCGTCTTGGCCTCATTAAAACTAAGTTTCAAATCGCCTATCATATTAGAAATAATTTCAAAATCCTCATTTGCCCTTTTCTCTGAATCAACATATATGAGAATATCATCTGAATACCGAGCATAGCTAATACTTTTATCAAAAAAGTATTCATCAATTTCCGACAAATAGATGTTGGTAAAAAAATTATGTATCGGACACCCAGGCAGTCCCGCTGTATCACCATATACAAGCTCTCCCTTATCTATAAACACTCTTCGATTCAGCAACCATGTGAAAAAATCCCGCACAGCCGGATCATTTTCAAAAATGGAACGAATTTTGCCCGTAAGAATTTCAATATTAAGGGAATTACCATAGGACTTAATATCTGCTTTTATCGCATAACAATCCTTAATCAACGGATTTTCCTTTCGAATCCTAAAATAGTCTTTCGCACTCACACCTCGCCTAAAGGAAAAAAGACCATCGGAAAAAAGATCATCCATCCCCTGCAAAGCGTAAGCCATCAGCCTCATGAGCGCTGTCTCATCCTCACTAAATCTGTATATTATGCGCTTTTTATTGCTGTTGTTCTTAGGGATCATACGTCTGATCGGTATACTGAAATAATAATCACCTGCCTGAAGGCGATTGATATCCTCGACACATTTTTCACTCATAACATATTCTTCTGTTTGCTGACGAATTTCTTCGTTGTCTAATCTGATATTTTTATACTCCATGAAAGCGGCTCTGAAGTCAGCTCTTTTCATTTTTTCAAACATACTCAACTTCTCATCTGTTAACATCAATTGTAATACTCCCAATATTTTTCTGCGATAAATATATTTGTCATTATTTCAAGATAAATTCAAAAATTACGCCAAAATTCATTTAAGAAATTCCCATAAAAGGACTGTCATTTGTGCTATGGCAGGCACCAAAATATCAGTCACACCAAAATCCACAAAAACACGATAGTCCACTTTTGGTACTGATATTCTATTTTGTAAAATCATAGCTTGCCGCGGCTTAGAGAACACATTCGCCTCACAAACAGGAACATCATCTTCATCACCGAGACTCAAAGCAAAAGTTGTAAAGCCATAATCCTTTAAGATAGCCATTCCACCCTTATCCAAATCAGGAATAATCCCAATTGGTACCCTTAATAAATTACCCATTGAATCACGAATCAATTTATAATCAAAGTATGGTCTCGTCGATTCCGTGATGAGTAAAGCATCCACATCTAAGGCAACCCCGGTTCGTATAGACACGCCTACGATATCACCAATGGACTGATCCTCCGTTTCGTTTAATTCCTTTTCAGTTGTCTCTCGATCTATATCAACTACTATGATCTTTTTATTTTCCTTTAGAACTCGAGAATAATCCATAAAATTCACAAGTTTCATAATAGAGAAGACCCCTCTTGCAGCTGGAGCTCCGAGCCAATTACAATATTTACGGGCATCAATCTGTATAATTGGTACATCCGGCCATACTTTATGCCATTCCATTAAAGCATTTTCAAAGTCTGCAGGGTCTTTCACAACAAAAGCTAAGGGTCTGCAACCATGTTCCATTACAACATTGATAACTGTTTCAGTTATTACAGCCATTCTTTCAGTGTTCGGCTCCCCCTCAAACAGTTCCCACAACAGTGTATCTTCTTCTTCCGATGTCAGTTTTTTTATTTCAAACATAGTATCTCTCCATCAGCATTATTATTTTCTAAATAACTCCCACATTGCAATAACCCCGGCACAGGCCACATTCAGTGAATCTACACCATGGGACATCGGAATCATCACCGTATAATCACAGGAATTAATCACTTCATCCTCAAGACCATCTCTTTCATATCCCAAAATGACAGCTGTTTTATTTTTCTTCAAACAATCGTCACCTAATCTGATTGAGTCCTCTTTAAGTGCCATTGCCACAAGCGTAAATCCGCACTCTTTCAAAGTATCCATATCTTTACCCGGCCAATCTTCAGCAACCGTCCATGGTACAGTAGTCGAGAGTTTTCCCAAAGCATTTATTATATCACTTGAATAAAAATTTTTTCCTTTTTTTGTAAAAATCACGCCGTCAATCTTCATTGCAGCCGCCATCTGATATAAATTTTTGATATTTATTTTAAGACTCACTCCGTCTAAAATCAATAACTTATCTGCATTCTCAACAAATTGTTTAATGGGAATTAACGGTTTCCTCCTAAATGCGACTCTAATCTCCGGTTTATATCTTCCCGAATATTGTGAATCCGTTGTTTCACTGGTAAGCCGAGTCTCCACTCTCCTGGCCAATTGTTCCATATCATCAGAATTATTATCATTGAAACTTTCTACATTGCCATATAAACACATACATGTTTCATGTATAATCTCATCTCTTATTATGGAATTTACCTGATATTTAGGAATGTCAGGAAAGTTTGTTTCTAATTGTTCTATAAGAATCCCGAGACTATCATCCACTGTTTTTCCAAAAAGTACCGCCAATGGTTCATAGTCCTGTTGAATAAGGTTTTCAATAGCTCCCTTTGACGAGACTACGAAGATATTTTTTTCAATTCTTTCCTGATAAGTCATAAAGAACCATTCCTTCATAACCCAATAAATATCCTGAATTTTATTATCCTCTAATACTTGTATCATGCAGTGTCTCCTCCCCTGTTTTAGGATAACATATACTGTTTTCTGCGTAAATACTACTATAATAAAAGAGTCCATAAAAAATTTTAGAATAAATTTTAAAAAACAGTTGATTTTTTCTTTAAAAAGATATAAAATGATATGGTACCTCGAAGCGTGGCTCAGTTTGGTAGAGCGCTGCGTTCGGGACGCAGAGGTCGCGTGTTCGAATCACGTCGCTTCGATACTTATAAAGATGCTGTAAATCTTAAGATTTCCAGCATCTTTTCTATTATATATATATTTTTGTAACTGTTATATATATTTTTTTGTAACTGTTCAGAGTCAACCTCCAAAATGCTTCGCATTTTTAACAATTTC
>JAEDFR010000080.1 GCA_016297945.1 Lachnospiraceae bacterium
TAATTGGTTTTCTGATGCACATCTTTTTGAACTAATAGTGATGGAACGCCAAATTCAGTTTCATGCAGACAACTTAATTTAGAAGAAAAACATACGAGGGGGTTCAAATGAACCCCCTTTTGAACACCCCTAATGGTACAATCGTTAAGATTGTATCATTTTTTTGTCCCAACGAATTCTTATGGACGCCCTCATAATGAAACTTTAGAAAGACTTGCAAAAATAGGAACTATTGCATATCGCACGGATGAATCGGGAGCAACAAAGATATGCTTGAAAAAAGGAAAAATGGAAATTGTTGGATTCAAGAAGAGGGAATAGATGATGAATCCTGGGCTGGATTTTGCAGGCGGGGGTTTACCACCGGTTAAAAAAATTAAACAATATTTAACAACGGTTCAATTGTCCAACGCCAATATTCTTGTTATGATTTAGGTACAAAAGCTTTTGAAAAACAATTTGGAGGTTTATAGTTTATGAACATTGCACAAGTGATTAAGAAATATAGAAAAGAAGCAGGATTGACACAAGAAGAGATGGCAAAGCGACTGGGGGTAACAACGCCGGCGGTAAATAAGTGGGAAAACGGGAACTCATATCCGGACATTGAATTACTGGCACCGATTGCAAGGTTATTGCACATTTCTCTTGATACATTGCTATCATTCAAGGAAGATCTTACATCCTCTGAAATCGATGAGATTATCCAAAAGATGGATAGCATGTTTAATGAGGTGGAATTTGAAAAAGTATTTGAGTGGGCAACGGAAAAGATAAAAGAATACCCAAACTGCAATATGCTTATATGGCAGATGGCAGTTATACTGGATGCAAGAAGATTAGTAGATGCTAACCTTGATTCTGAAAAGTACGATGAACAAATTAATACATGGTATGAGATTGCATTGCGTGATGAGAGTGAAGAAATAAAACGCCATGCTGCGGATTCTTTATTTGGTTTTTATTTAAGAAAGAAGGATTTTGCGAAAGCAGAGGAATATCTGCAGTATTTCTCAGAGAATGATCCTATGAAAAAAACAAATCAGTCAAGATTATATAAGGAGCAGGGAGATATAGAGAATGCCTTTAAAACCTCTGAAAATCTCTTGTTTACGGAGTATCAGACATTGAATTGTACAATTATCTCTATGATGGTTATGGCAATTGGAGAAGGAGACATTCAGACAGCTCGTTATCTTGCAGAAAAAGCCGGTGCGCTTGCCGGTATTTTTGAAATGGGAAAATATCACGAATATGCAGCAATGCTTGATGTTGTTTGTGCTGAAAAAAATGTGGAAGAAACATATCATATCGTTGAGCAACTGTTAAAAAGCGTAGACACACTTCATGATTTTCAAACATCAAAATTATATCAGCATATGACATTCCGTAAGCCGGAGAGTTTGGTTTTGGAGAGTATAAAAGAAAAATTATGGGATGGTTTTCGCGACGAAGAAGCTTATGAATATATGAAAGGGAATGAAGCATGGGAGAAGCTGATTTATTCCAAAGATAAAGATGTTTCAAATAGTATGAATTAAATAAAATAATTCGATATAGTTGGACCAAATAAAAATAGCAACAGCACAATAAAATGATGTTGGGGTCAAAAGGTACTATGCCCCTATGATACCAACGGATTGCTACGCACTTTGTGCTCTCGCAATCCTAAAACATTCGAAATCCGCCCTGATCGGGCTACTTTCTCATGTTTTGCGGGTCCCAAAGTCATACTTTTTCATGCGAGCATGAAAAGTATGACCTTTTGACCCTGGTATCATATAATAAAATGGATAGGTCAAGCAAATACATATTGACAAATATCTATATGTATCATACACTACGGATAGACTGTTGTCTATATGAAGGAGTGGGATCAGTGACTAGAGAAGAAGTTGCAAATATCTGCAAAGCGATGTCAGATTCAAACAGGCTTAAAATTATAGAAATGCTTACACAGGGAGAAAAGTGCGGATGCAGTCTTTTGGAAGAATTGCAAGTGACGCAACCCACATTGTCTCATCATATGAAGGTTCTTTCAGATTGCGGTCTGGTAAGTTCGTATAAGGACGGAAAGTGGCAGCATTACTCAATTAACTGTGAAAAGTTTAAAGAATATAAGGATTATATTGCTAAAATAACTTGTTGCGAAAATGCTTCAAAAGATTGCAATTCGGAAAAATGTTGTTGAGAATCACCAGTCTGTGAGTGGAATCGCAATATTTCTCAAGAATACAATTGTAATAAAAAATGCCGGTGCGTGCCGCACCGGCAAAAAATATAAACGATATATAGATGATTGTCTATATGGATGGTTGCAGAGTGGAAGGACGCCATATGATGATTGTTAAATTATATTTAATGATGTTGGGTCATGAAGTTATATTCTTATGTAATCATGAATTGTAAGATCTTTTGCACTCCGGTTTCATATGATTATAAAGATGGAGCTTTTTTGCAAAATATATTAAGAAAGTATAGAGGATGAAATATGTGGACATTTATACAGGAGCAGATCCTTGGTATGAAATGGCTAAGTATCTTAATCGGAAATTTATTGAATGATATAGGATTAGATGTATCAGGAAAAATAGGTGGGACGCTTCAATTTTTTATTTATGATGTCATCAAGATTGTGGTTTTACTATGTACATTGATATTTTTCATTAGTTATATTCAAAGTTTTTTTCCGCCGGAGAGAACAAAGAAGATACTCGGAAGATTTCATGGAATTGGAGCAAATGTGATAGCGGCATTACTTGGAACGGTAACACCATTTTGTTCCTGTTCATCCATTCCACTTTTCATTGGATTTACGAGCGCCGGACTTCCGCTGGGAGTTACCTTTTCCTTTCTGATTTCTTCTCCGATGGTTGACTTAGGCTCTCTTGTGCTGTTGATGAGTATTTTTGGCGCAAAGGTGGCAGTTGTATATGTTGTTCTTGGTCTTTTGATTGCAGTAGCCGGAGGAACCTTGATTGAAAAACTGCATCTTGAAAATGAGGTGGAGGAATTTATCAGAAATGCAAAACAGATTGATATTCCGCAAGAAGAACTTACGGTAAAAGATCGTTTAATATACTCTGTTGAGCAGGTTGCAGGAACATTTAAAAAGGTATTTCCGTATATTTTGGTTGGTGTTGGTATCGGAGCAGTCATTCACAACTGGATTCCGGAAGATTTGATTGTGCGGTTTTTGGGAAATGGAAATCCGTTCGGTGTCATCATAGCAACTATTGCAGGCGTGCCTATGTATGCAGATATCTTTGGTTGTATTCCGATTGCAGAAGCACTTTTGGCAAAGGGAGCAAGGCTTGGCGTTGTTCTGTCTTTCATGATGGGAGTAACAACACTCAGCCTTCCATCTATGATTATGCTGAAAAAAGCCATTAAACCAAAGCTGTTAGGTATTTTTATCGCAATCTGTACGGTTGGAATTATCATTGTCGGATATTTCTTTAATGCAATACAGTATTTGCTGGTGTAGTGTGATATGCCCAAGGAAGCAATTTCGCCGGACATAATTCGTCCCAGGGCATACCGGGAAAGCGAGAAAGGAAGATAAGTTTGAAAGTATTAGTAGTAATTGACATACAGAATGATTTTTTGACAGTATGTGAAATATAAATTTTTAAATAAAAAGGAGACTATGATTATGGGATTATTTGGATTTGGCAAGAAAACAGAAAAAGTAACGAAAGAAGTAACGGAAGGATGCTGCTGTGGTTTTGTATCTGAAGAAAAAATTGTAGATGAACCTGTATGTGGATGTGACGGACCTATCCGTGAGGATAAAACTTATGTTGCAGAAGAAGGTTGCTGTGCATGTGGTGGAAAAGGATGTAATATTAAGGTCCTGGGGGCCGGATGTAAATCCTGCCACGAGCAATACGAAAATGTGAAGAAAGCAGTAGCAGACATGAATCTGGAAGCTGAAGTCATGTATATCACAGATATGCCAATCGTCATGAGTTACGGTGTTATGAGCATGCCCGCTATTGTTGTAAATGAGCAGGTGGTATCCATGGGTAAAGTACTAAAAGCTGCCCAAGTGGTGGAACTATTGAAAAAGCTTGGCTGCTAAAAGGAAGGTGCTTATGAGTAAAGCGGTTCTGGTAATGTTGGCGCTCTGTTGGTTTGCAAATAAAACAAAGGGATGGTTTCAATAATGAAAAAGAAAAAAGTAGCATTTATCTGTGTTCATAATTCCTGTAGAAGTCAGATTGCGGAAGCACTTGGTAAATATCTGGCGGGAGATATATTTGAGAGTTATTCTGCCGGAACAGAAGTAAAGCCGCAGATAAATCAGGATTCAGTCCGTATCATGAAAGAACTGTATGGAATTGATATGGAGAAGAATGGACAACACAGCAAATTGATAAGTGAAATTCCCGAGCCGGATATTGCAATTTCAATGGGATGTGATGTTGGATGTCCTTTTATTGGAAGGGCATTTGATGATAATTGGGGATTACAAGATCCAACAGGGCAGGATGATGAAACGTTTAAAATGGTAATAAAAGAGATAGAAGCAGATATTCGCAAATTAATGAAACGAATGACATGAAAGATTGGCCGGATAAGTAGAGACAGTGGGATTATTTAGATAAAGTTAGAACAGATGAATAAGAAATCATTAGATATTTTGCAGAAAATAACTTTGTAAAAAATCATTTTTTTATAAAAATTATCCTTTGAAACAAAAAGAAAATATTTGTTATAATTTTTTAAAACGAGTAGCAGCAATTGCGTAAATCCAGTTGTCGCCACTCGTTTGTTTGCTATATTGGGGCCGGCATGAGAAAGGAGGGGCGGAATGTACAGTGAAGGAGAATATGTAATTTACGGAATAAATGGTGTGTGTCGTGTTAACGGAATTACCACTCTGGATTTTAAAGATGTTCCAAAAGATCTGGAATATTATGTTTTGTTTTCTGAAAACAATGGTGGAAAGATTTATGTTCCTGTGGACATTGGCGAATCCAACATGAGACGAGTGATTACAAAGGCAGAGGCAGAAGAACTGATCACAAAGATGCCGCTTATTGAACCAATCATTGTTGATAACGAGAAGCTGGCAGAAGAAGCTTATAAGAAATGTTTTCGTTGTTTTGACTGCACTGAATGGATAAGGTTGATTAAATATATATACCACAGAAAGCAACAGCGCTTATCAAGTGGAAAAAAGATTACGGCCACAGATGAAAAGTATATGCATATGGCTGAAGATGCGTTATATTCAGAACTTGGGATTGCTCTTGATATACCGAAGGAACAGGTTTTAGATTACATATTAAAAGAATTGGAGTTTATG
Source organism: Lachnospiraceae bacterium (assembly GCA_016297945.1). Taxonomy (GTDB): domain Bacteria; phylum Bacillota; class Clostridia; order Lachnospirales; family Lachnospiraceae; genus UBA2882. Next base: position 5,315 of record JAEDFR010000080.1, read on the forward strand.
AAATGAAAGAAATGGATTTGGGAACCGGAAAAATAGGAAGTCTTGAAAAAAAATTTTCGGTTCCTTGTGTCATTAGCATGGTTGTTGCTGCGCTTTATAATATTGTAGACCAGATATTTATCGGTTGGAGTGCAGCCGGAGCTTACGGAAACGCGGCTACCAATATTGTGTATCCGTTTACCGTATTTGCACTTGGTCTGGCACTGTTAGTAGGAGATGGTGCCGCGGCCGGATTTAGTATTGCTTTGGGAAAAGGCGATAAAAAACAGGCTGATAGAAATGTGGGCAATGGATTTTTCACATTAGTAATCGCTTCCGTTGTTTTATGTGCGATTGCATTTTTGTTCCGGGTAAAGATTTTAAGTCTTTTTGGAGGCAATCCGGAAGAGGTTGAATGTTATACTTATGCTACCGATTATTACAAAATAATATCTGCGGGAATTCCTTTTTATATGATCGGGCAGGGACTGAATGGTTCTATCAGAGCTGATGGTTCACCGAAATATGCGATGGCATCAACACTGGCAGGAGCAATTACAAATCTGATTTTAGACCCCATCTTTATTTTTAGTTTTGATATGGGAGTAAAAGGTGCCGCCATTGAAACGGCTTAGGACAGATACTTACATTTGCAATGAGTATTTATTATCTGACAAAATCAAAGAACTTTGTAATCAATAAAGACGCACTTAGAATTGAAGGACGTACATTAGGAAGAATTGTTTCTGTGGGAATGGCTTCTTTGATTGTGCAGCTTTCTATTGTTGTAATCATTGCTGTGAATAATAATCTGCTGACAAAATACGGATATGAGACTATAGCAAATACCGGGAAGGCCTATGGCGCGGTAATTCCTTTGGCCGTTGTAGGTATTGTCATGAAGGTTTTTGGAATTGTAATATCGATTGTTATTGGCATCAGTCTTGGAGGACAACCGATTATCGGATTTAACATGGGTGCCGGAAATATCGACAGAGTAAAGGAAACTATTCAGATGATTACAAAGTTTGTAATTTTGGTTGGTACAATTGCTTTTCTGATTTTCGAAATCGCTCCAGGTGCGGTAATTTCTTTGTTTGGAAGTCATAATACGGAAGAATATATGGAATATGCCAGATTGTGTATCCGAATTTTCCTTGGAGGAATTATTCTGACGTGTTATATTAAATCTGCGGCAATTATTTTACAGTCTATGGGAAATAGTATGAAATCAACGATATTGGCATTGCTTAGGGATGTAATTGTATTTGTACCGGCATCTATTCTAATTGCAATGATTTCTAAAAGTATTGTTACCATGCTCTGGGCAGCCGTCATCTCGGATGTTGTCGCCGCCATTGTTGGATTTATTTTTGTTTCAACAGAAATTCATAAACTGGAAAAGATTCTGTCAACAAAAATGGTAACGGATTGATTTTGTACTTCCAAGGTAGTTCAGATATTCCGTAAGAAGAAAAAAGAAGCAAAAAAATATAAAAGGAGATAATGACATAAATGAAAGCAGCTTTATATCAGGGAGTTCATAATATCGAAATAGCAGAGTTACCGAATTATGAATGTGAAGATAATGCTATTATTTTAAAAAATATTTATTCCAGCATATGTGGGACAGATGTTGCAGTATATCAGCATGGAACCGGTCTGGGGCATCGGATTACGATCGGTGGAGAATTCGGACATGAAACGGTATGCAGAGTTTCGGCAGTCGGCAGGAATGTAACGGATGTGAAAGTCGGAGAAAGGGTTTATCCTTATCCGCTTTTCGTAACCGGCGATAAGAAAAGAGCAGGAACAATCGGAGGTTTTTCCGAATATATTTACTGTCCGAATCCGGCATGGGGAAATTCCATATATCATGTGGATGAGAGTATTTCCGATAAGGCAGCGGCATTGATAGAGCCGTTTACCGTTGGCTGCAGAGCGGCAAGAAGAGCGCTGCCGGGCAAAGGACAGAAAGGAATTGTATTTGGCGCCGGAACGATTGGTATATCCGCAGCAATTGCGTTAAAATATTTTGGATGTGAACAGGTTGTTATCTGTGATTTTTCGGATTTCAGACTAGCTATCTGCAAAGAACTCGGATTTGATACATACAACAATGAATCAGATCCGGAATTGTCCGGACTGACGGAAATAGTCGGAAAGAGTATGGGGGTGAACGGGCATGCGGTTGATTGTGATATCTGGATTGATGCAGCCGGCGCTGATGCTGTTCTGACCGCATATGAAAAATATGGAAAATATAACAGTAAAATGGTGCTGGTTGCGGTAGGAAAAAATAAACGGGAAGTAGATATTCTTGGACTGACTTTTGGTCAGAAGTCCATAACCGGCAGTGGCGGATATACGCCGGAGGATGTTGAAGATGTATTGAATATTATGAAATCAGGAAAATGGGACATCGAGAAACTGATTACTCATGAATATCCATTGGATGATTTGGCGACAGCTATTGAAAAAGCATCCGATGTCGAAAAAGCATTGAATGTAATAATACATTTTTGATTTTTAACATGGTCTGTTTTCACACTATCCATTTCCACACTGTTCTTTATCACACTGTCTTTTTTACGTTATTTTCTTCCACATGCATACCCCGAACTGTCTCCACTACTCTTGTGTTTTCTCGGTAATACATGTTAAAATAATAAAGTTGCGTGCAATGGAATATGCAACGGATGGCATATTCAGAAGTGGCAGTTCAGAATCTCTGTCTCATGCCTGACATGAATAGTATTGAGACGGTTCGACGAAAATGACATGAAAAAGTATAGAATTGTCCATGACGTATAATAACAAATAAGGTGATTTAAGGAGGATGAACATGAGCAAAGAAATACCTTACAAAATCTATTTAGAAGAGCATGAGATGCCTAAACAATGGTACAATGTGCGGGCTGACATGAAAAACAAACCGGCTCCGCTTTTAAATCCGGGCACAAAACAGCCGATGACATTAGAAGAACTGGAACATGTTTTTTGTACCGAGTTAGCGAAACAAGAGCTGGATGATACGACACCTTATATCGATATTCCGGAAGAAATTCTGAATTTTTACAAAATGTATCGCCCTTCTCCGTTAGTCAGAGCTTACTGCTTGGAGAAAAAACTGGGAACTCCCGCCAAAATTTATTATAAATTTGAAGGAAATAATACCAGCGGAAGTCACAAATTGAATTCTGCTATTGCTCAGGCTTATTATGCAAAAAAACAGGGCTTAAAAGGTGTCACGACAGAGACCGGAGCCGGTCAGTGGGGAACAGCACTTTCCATGGCATGTTCTTATTTTGACCTGGATTGTAAGGTGTATATGGTAAAATGTTCTTATGAACAGAAACCGTTCCGTCGTGAAGTTATGCGTACATACGGTGCCAGTGTTACGCCTTCGCCTTCCATGGAAACGGAAGTCGGCAAGAAGATTCTTTTAGAGCATCCCGGTACAACAGGTAGTCTTGGATGCGCCATCTCCGAAGCGGTGGAAGCAGCAACTACGACAGAAGGATATCGTTATGTATTGGGAAGCGTACTGTCACAGGTACTCTTACATCAGACAGTCATCGGTTTAGAGACTAAGATTGCAATGGATAAATATGACATTAAGCCGGATATTATCATCGGATGTGCCGGCGGCGGTTCCAATCTTGGTGGCTTGATTTCACCGTTTGTAGGTGAAAAACTCCGGGGAGAAAATGATTATCAGATTATTGCAGTTGAACCGGCATCCTGCCCGAGCTTAACCAGAGGAAAATATGCATATGATTTCTGTGATACCGGGAAAGTGTGTCCTCTGGCAAAAATGTATACACTCGGAAGTGGTTTCATTCCTTCTGCAAATCATGCGGGCGGTCTTCGTTACCATGGTATGAGCTCCGTGCTTTCGCAGTTGTATGATGACGGATATATGGAGGCGCGTTCTGTAGGGCAGACCGCTGTATTTGCCGCTGCTGAGCAGTTTGCAAGAGTGGAAGGAATCCTTCCTGCACCGGAAAGCAGTCATGCCATCAAAGTTGCGATTGATGAAGCATTGAAGTGCAAAGAGACCGGCGAGGAAAAAACCATTCTGTTCGGACTTACCGGAACCGGCTATTTTGATATGTATGCGTATGAAAATTTCCATAACGGTACTATGTCTGATTACATCCCGACAGATGAGGATTTAAAGCCCGGTTTTGATTCACTTCCAAAAATGGATTAAATTATGTAAGTTTGAGCATTTTTCGAAAATGTAATTTTTATGAAAACTTTCTGAAAAGTAGCAGATTTTTGTTGATTTTGTAAGCCTGTTAGTATAATATTGAATAGGAAAAATAAAACCAGATATATGCCGAAAGGCAATAAATATGAAAGAAATGAGGTAAAAAGAAAGATGGCAATCGATTTAACAAAGTATGGCATCACCGGAACAACAGAAGTTGTTTACAACCCTTCTTACGAAGTATTATTCGAAGAAGAGACCAAAGAAGGCCTTGAAGGTTATGAAGTTGGTCAGAACACAGAACTTGACACCGTTAATGTTATGACCGGTGTGTTCACAGGACGTTCTCCTAAAGATAAATATATCGTTATGGATGAAAACTCAAAAGACACTGTATGGTGGACATCTGATGAGTACAAAAACGATAACCATCCTATGTCAGAAGAAACATGGGCAACAGTTAAAGAGTTAGCTAAAAAAGAACTTTCCAACAAGAGATTATTTGTTGTTGATGCATTCTGTGGTGCTAACGCTGATACAAGAATGGCAGTTCGTTTCATCGTTGAGGTTGCTTGGCAGGCTCACTTCGTAAAGAACATGTTCATCGTTCCTACAGATGAAGAATTAAAGACATTCGAACCTGACTTCGTAGTTTACAATGCTTCTAAAGCAAAAGTTGAAAATTACAAAGAATTAGGTCTTAACTCAGAAACTTGTGTAGCATTCAATATCTCAAGCCGTGAGCAGGTTATCATCAACACATGGTACGGCGGAGAAATGAAAAAAGGTATGTTCTCTATGATGAACTACTACTTACCTTTAAAAGGTATCGCTTCTATGCACTGCTCAGCTAACTGCGATATGGAAGGTAAACATACAGCAATCTTCTTTGGTCTTTCAGGAACAGGTAAGACAACCTTATCTACAGATCCTAAGAGATTATTAATCGGTGATGATGAGCACGGTTGGGATGACAACGGTGTATTCAACTTCGAAGGTGGTTGCTACGCAAAAGTTATCGGTCTTGATAAAGAATCAGAACCCGATATCTACAACGCTATCAAGAGAAATGCTTTATTAGAAAACGTTACTGTTGCAGCTGATGGCAAAATCGACTTCGATGATAAGAGCGTTACAGAAAACACACGTGTTTCTTATCCGATCAGCCACATTGAAAAAATCGCTTCAACCGTAAACGGAGTATCTGCAGGTCCTGCAGCTGATAACGTAATCTTCTTATCAGCAGATGCATTTGGTGTATTACCTCCTGTATCAATCTTAACTCCTGAACAGACACAGTACTACTTCTTATCAGGTTTCACAGCTAAATTAGCTGGTACAGAACGTGGTATTACAGAGCCTACACCTACATTCTCAGCATGTTTCGGACAGGCATTCTTAGAGTTACATCCTACAAAATACGGTGAAGAACTTGTTAAGAAAATGAATGCTAACGGTGCAAAAGCATACCTTGTAAATACAGGAT
>JAEDFR010000235.1 GCA_016297945.1 Lachnospiraceae bacterium
GCGTTGAGAGATACGAGCACCTGCTCAGACTCAAAGATCTGTTCGCTCCCAAAGCTGACTGATCCGCGCTTTAATACAGTCATACAATAAACGGCGCGCTGCGGAATCCGCAGCGCACCGTTTAATTTTATGTGTACGGTACTTATTTTTTTAAGCCAAACAGCTTAACAAAGAAATAAAAAATCCTGTGGAAGAACTTTATCAACACTTCTTTGAATGATGTTCCGTGAACCTTTCCGCAATATCCGCAAATGTCCTCGGTCTGTTCGCCGACAAAATCGGTTTTTACCGTATCTTTGCTTTCATCGACTGTAATGTTGACCTCGCGCCCGTCCTTGACCTCGGCAATTGTATTTCCAACCTCAATATCATCTTTCAGATATTTAACGGTAATATTATTAAGACCATTTACAACCATGCCATCAGCCGTTTTCTCCGCAGTAACACTATCACCGTCGGCAACACCCGATACTTGTACTTCAACTGCCGTTCTCTCATCCGGGAAATAAACAACGGATACTGTATAATCATTACTTTCTATCGAATCAATTTTAATATTAGCCTGTTCATCATCTAAAGTAAGGATAACATTGCTTTCCTCTGTAATTGTTGCAGATAATACGACATCATTTCCTGCACATCTGACTTCGCCTTTCTGCGCGACTCCTGTTGAGGCAAATACTGAATCTTCATTTATCCAAAATTGTTTATTCCCCGATTGCGTTGTTGAATTATAATCGTCAACTATAATTTCAATTGAATTTTCCGGAAGAGAGATATTCATATCATTGGAAACTGTCAACAAATTTTGTTTCCGATTAACGTTTTTTGTCTCAAGAGAAAACGGTGTTGTTCGCTCATTCGAGTTACCGCTTACTCCTAATTGTGTTTCTGACAATAAAACTTGATATGGCATATTATAATCCGTGCTGTATCTGATCCAACAGGTTTCATTGTTCCATCCAGAAAAACCGGAAAAACTCCATTCTCCATTATCTCCGACTGTAATGCGCTCAAGGTCTTTTGTGTTATTTGGATCGTCTATTAAAATATTGCTTCCCTCAATGCCTACAGCGAGAACACGATGTCCCTCTTTGCCATCCTTTCGCGTCATCCCGATAGTAACCCCTATTTTGTTTTCTTGCAAATAAGCTTTTACACAATCATATATAGTATTAATATCTGTCCACGCAGAATCTTGTTGAAATTCACTGCTGAACTGATATATTTGTGCATATGTTATATAATCTTTTATCGAATAGGTATGCCTACCGATTTTAACAGTGGATGAAACTGAAAAAATATCATCATTCAACAAAAATATTTTTCGAATTTCGCCACAATCAGGATAACCATTCAATAACGATGCTGTTGTATATGTCATACCGAAACAAACACCACCTTGATTCCGCCGTTCCCGCCAAAGGTCAAAACCAGCACCATTGCCATATAACTTTTGAAAGAATTCATTATCTATACTTACAGAAAAATTTCTAAAACTATAGCTGTCTCTCAAAAAATTATATCCGGTTGGAACGGTTTTCTTTTCCCACTCACAAATATATCCGCCAAGTGTGTTTTCATTACAATCGTTCCACTTTAGCGTATAGTTAGGATCACTGTATATTTCCAAGAAATACTCTTTATGCAACGCATTATTATTCGGTTCATTCGGTCCCCAGTCGGTAAAATCAAATCTTTCTCCGGTTACCCATTTCCACGAATCGGAATCGGCATCATAGTAACCGCCGTATGCGATTGAATTTAACCCAGAATCAGCAACAATCTGTTTAACAAATTCATTTTCCTCTTTTGAAGTGATTGTAACCAAATAACCGCCGTTGTCTTCGCAGCTTTGTTTTGCTTCTTTCCACAGGATTTTGCTTTCATAAATTTTATAGTAATGTCCGTTAAACTCAACGGCATCCGATGGAATGTCAGTTGTTACGGCGCGAGAAGATATCGGCATTATGCACACGACCGTAAGCAAAACCAATAATACCGCAAATGACTTTTTTATTGTTTTCTTCATCCTTATTTTTCCTTTCTGTTCTTTCTCACTGTGGTAAAAATATCCCCATCTGTCCTCCTTTGATAAGCTGCGCTTTTTGCCCCACAAAAACAAAAAGTGCGCCTACCGAAGTAAACGCACAAAAAATGCAAACTCCGATAGTCGCC
>JAEDFR010000236.1 GCA_016297945.1 Lachnospiraceae bacterium
CAATGCCGTCCTTTTCCTGCATCCTTTTGTGTAGCTTCTTTAATCTCTTGCGAAATGCATAGGTAAGAAGAACAAGGAGAATCCCACCCGGTACAAGAATATAGAAAAACTTCGGCACCATCATCAGAATCACCACAAGAGCACCTGCCATTCTGGTAATCATGCCTGCCACTCCCGGTACAATGGTAGCAAGTCCTTCCGCTACCACCACCGTATCTGAGGTGAGGCGGTTCATCCATTCCCCGGAATGAACAGCTGTCACTTCTCCGTAATCACTCATCAGAAGTTCACGAAAGAGCCTTTTCTTAAAGGCGTTCTCATAGGTTGCCTTTGAAAATTCCTCCAAGAAACGTAACACTGCCCGAAGAGCAATCTGCCCCACCACAAGGGAAGCAAATAAAAGGATATGTAACACCATCCCGTCCTTGTCATGGGATACGGCAGCATCTATGATACCACGAAGCAAAAGGGCATAAAAAACACTGCTGATACCGAGAACCATCTGCACCAGCAGTAAAATAACAATATACAATTTGCCACGACCTGCCACCCGGCTGATGAAGCGAAGGGCAGTGGTCTGATTGTCCTTTTTCTTATCCGTCATCGTAATATCCTTAATTTACAACCTTTCGCAGTCCATTTCACATAATTTCTTTTCAATTACCAGTGGTTCCTATTTACATATTTATCAAATCTTCATTTAAGAGGAAATCATACAATCCCAAATGTACAATTCCATCCTCATCCGTCCAAGGCTTCATGGATGACTTTGACACCACTATTTTCTTAAAAAAATCCCTTGTACCCAATAATGGTCTTAACTCTATTTTAGCTTTTACAGGATCACTCATACTTAATGCTGATTGAATATAGTATTTCTTTGCACCTCGATTCACAACAAAGTCAATTTCACATGCAACCTTGTGTCGATTACCGGCTTCATCATTTTCATAGACCTCAACCACACCGACATCCACAGAATAACCTCTGGTAATCAGCTCGTTATAAATAATGTTTTCCATGATATGAGTTTCTTCCTGTTGTCTTAAATTCAGCCGGACATTACGAAGCCCTATATCTGTACAGTAATACTTTGAGGGATAGGAAAAATACTTCTTTCCTTTTACATCATATCTCTTTGAACAACGGAAAAGGAAAGATTCCTCTAAATACTCCAAATATCTTGATATTGTCGGACTTGCCACTTTTATATTCTTGACAGTTTGTAATGTATTGGCAATCTTTGTAGCATTTGTAAGCGAACCAATGGAAGAACACAAATCATCGGTAAGCTCTCCGAGAACATCCGGCATCTCGATTTTGTATCGTTCAATGATGTCCTTAAAATATACCTCCGTGAACAGCGTAGAAAGATACTTGATTTTTTCGTCATCTGTCTTTTTGCTGATGACCAATGGCATTCCACCATATAAGGCATATTCTTCATAAGCTTCGCTCTTATCTCCGCCTACAAAATCATAATATTCCTTGAAGGATAACGGGTACACTTCCACAACATCCCCGCGACCTCTGAACTCTGTCATGACATCTTTTGACAGCATCTTTGAATTACTGCCGGTCACATAAATATCAACATTACGGAGTCTCAAAAGTCCATTCAATACATCGTACAGTTTTATTTCACCCGGATTTCTAAATTCCTCTTGCGTAATCGCATACTGTACCTCATCTATCATAATGTAATACATACTTTCCTTATCCGTAATTTTAGACCTTATGAACCTGGATAATTCAGCCGGTTCACGATACATAGCATTTGTGTCATCATCCAATGCTATGTCAATAATCTGTTCCGCCTTTACTCCCTGTGAAATCAGATGATCAAAAAAAATATGGAAAAGCAGATAACTCTTTCCGCATCTTCTAATTCCGGTAATAACCTTGATAAGGCCATTTTCCTTTCGACTAATTAACTGATTCAGGTATCTGTCTCTTTTAATATGCATACGCATCATCTCCATTTTAAACTGCGGTGCAAAGTCACCTTACTTTAATATGACTATAGTATAAGCATAATAGAATAACAAGTTTTATTTTAAACTTTGGTGCAAAATCACCCAACTTTAATATATTATTTCCTTTACTTCGAAAACTTATACCCCTGCATCCCTTCATAAGCCACCTTTGCAGCCTCTGACTCCATGTTGCAGG
>JAEDFR010000237.1 GCA_016297945.1 Lachnospiraceae bacterium
GTGGAGATTACAGAACAGGAAAATGCAGATACAACTCTTGCAGATTCGCAGGGATCATCGGATCAGACTATTCAAAATAAAACTTATCGGATAGAAAAGGGTGATACCTTAAGTAAAATCAGTTTGAAATTTTATGGAGATGAGTATCATATTGATGAGATTTGCAGACTGAATCAGATTTCAGATAAAAATGAAATACGTTACGGTGTTAACATCGTTCTTCCATAAAATAGTCAGATATGCTACAATATCCTTGTTGTAAAGGAGTAGTAGTATGCGGGAAGAAAAGCTCTCATTTCAAGATAAAATCATAAAGCATCATCTGACGAAGATTTATCGCGTTATACTTTGTGTTGTTTTGGTGATCGTGATTGCCGCCAGTATTCATTTCTACAGAGAGGGAAAGGTATATACCGAATATGAGGTGACAAAAACTTATGATTCGATAGGCTCCAAAGATAGCAAAGTTGAGGTGTACAATCAAAATAATATTTTATGTTACAGCAGAGATGGCGTTTCTGCGTACAATGCCAAAGGAGAACAGCTTTGGAATCGGACATTTGAAATGCAGTCTCCGATTATCCGTACAAGTGGCGAATATGTTGTCGCCGGAGATTATAAAGGAAACGAAATTTATCTGATGAATGCATCGGGGCCTTGTGCCACTATCACGTGCAACAAGATCATTGTGGATGTCAATGTTTCACAGGGTGGAGTCGTGATTGCAACACTGGATGACTCTTCTGTGACCTGGTTAGAGTTGTACGCTTCGGACGGAACCAGTCTTGCAACCATTAGGACCACCATGGACCAGACGGGATTTCCGGTTAAATTGTCAATGGCTCCTGACAATAAAAAAATGATGGTTTCTTATTTGAAGGCAAGAGGGAACGGAATTCAGACCAGCCTTGCGTTTTACAATTTTGGCGATGTTGGTCAGAATATGACGGATAAAATCGTCAGTGGTTATGACTATGCTGAAAAAGTAATACCGTTTTTGCATTATGTGGATGAAAATACTGCAGTTTGTGTGGGCGAAGATGTGCTACAGATATACTATGGAAAGCAGATACCTGAATTAAAAACACAGGCGGAAGTAGAAAAGGATATTCAAAGTGTATATTGTGGAGAGGGATATACCATACTTGTATATCGCAACGAAGAGAGCGAAGATAAATACCGTGCAGATATCTACGATTTAAATGCGAAAATGGTTCTCACAAAAACATTTAATATGGAATATGATAATATTGTGATATCTAATAATAATGTACTAATTTATAATAGTGCAGAAGTTTTGATGTGGAATTTGAAAGGTTTAGAAAAATATAACGGAGAACTTGGAACGGACATCAAAGCGATTATTCCTACAAAAAATGAGATGAAGTTCCTTGTTGTCAGAGATGATGGCGTGGAAATGGTGAAATTGAAATAATGGAAGTATTTGTTATAATTTGTTATGGGATTTTGATTGTCATGACTATTCTCGGGCTTTCTTTGGGAATGGTTCGTGTGTTGGCCCCGCTTGTATCCGGTATATTGTCTCTTTTATTAATGCTTTTACTTAAAAACTGGGCATTTGGATTTTTGTTTCAATGGGCGTTTTTTCAGGGAGAACACATTTTGTCAAGAATTGTGGTCATTTTGTTAGCATTTGTGCTGGGTTCTTTGCTCTTTCGCTGGGTTGTAAAAGCACTCTGCCTTTTGACAAAGCTTCCGATTATACATGGGCTTAACCGTATCCTTGGTGCCGCAACCGGATTTTTTGAGGGCACCATGATTGTCTGGTTGATCATGTTTTTTATTGCTACATTTCCGACTGTTTCATTTTCTCAACTTTGTTATGGTCAGATTGTGGCAGTGCCTTTTCTTTCTTTTTTATATGAGAATAATTTCGTGAAATTTCTTATGGAACTTTTTACACAAATCTGAGTTTAACGGTCTTTTTTGACCGTTAAATTACTTTTTGAAAAAAAATCTAAAAAAACCCAAAAAAGTTGTTGACAATAAAAAAATGAAATGATACTATAAATGAGCCGCGTGTGAAAAGCATGCGGCAAAAAAACGGTTTTCTTTTAATAAAGAAGCCAGAACCTTGAAAACTAAACAGCAATGCAACCCTGAAAAATTCCAAGAGAAAATT
>JAEDFR010000238.1 GCA_016297945.1 Lachnospiraceae bacterium
GATTGCCTTTTCCACCAAGTCATACCTCGGTCCATCCAACACCTGAATCAGGCTTTCATAAGGATCTTTCTTTTCCCTATTGCCCGCTATCTTCATAGCGTTTTGTGAAAATCCGGATAACAGACAAATGCCCTCTTCATTGTCCACTTGAGGAATTGTATCCGTACGCCCGCATACATTCCAAAAGATAAGTCTTGGTACCTTGTATCCTGCTTTCTCATATCGCTTTCCAATCGTTTCAAACAGAGTCGGTGTAAACTTGCTCCATGTCTCATTTCGGCCACACCAAATATCCGGCGAACTTGCCATGTCAAATTCCATATCAGAAATAATCAGCACCTGCTTTGGCAGTTCCTCTGCAGGAACCTCATTACTGATTGCCATGTCCAGCAACATCTGAAATACTGCCTCAATGTTTGTATTTGCCACTTCATTATGAGCCAGCATGATTTCCAGCTTTTCTTTCAGGCTTTTTCCATTCTCCAAGTCGATGAATTGAGGACGTGCACTAAAAGTAATCGCCTTATTATGAAATACCCCTTTCAATTGCTCTGCAAAATAAATCGCCAGGGAATTACAGATTTCTATTGCCGTAACACTTGTAGAACCACTTGCGTTGGCATACATACTGCCGGATCCATCTGCCACCACAATACAGTCATCCAATCCCCAGTCATTTTGAAATCCCTGTTCCACAATGTTCTTCCACATCAATTCGGCAAGCAGATCATCTTTTAGATCGCAATATGTTCCTTTCATAAAACGGTGTACTGCTTCATACGGCATAATCCCATTTCCATTCAGCTTTTCATCGCCCATATACACCTTAAATAAGTACTCGCCCCGACGCTCCCTGTCATGCTTTACAAAAGCAGCATTATATTTCAGATTCGCTTTTGCAGGAACCTTTTCGTACTCTATTGTCTCCCACTCGGAAGCAGACATCTTCACTTCCACAACGTTCCCATAGGCTCTGAGAGCAGATAAGGTTTTACGATATTCCCGCTGACTCATTCCAAACTTATCCGAAAAAATTCGTGCACATTTTCTTGTTTCCTGCGAGGATGTATTAATACTCGGAAGCCATTTTGCCAATAAAGAAATCGGCTTATTTTCCTGCATTGACAACAGATCCTTATCTAACTGCTCCTTTAGGAAACGGCATGTATCATCACACAATTCTGTATCCAAAAATACCAGCAAATCATCATATCTTCCGTACTCCGGAATCAACATCATTACTGCTTTTGCAATTTCTGCATGAGAATTTGCCAAAAACTTCATACAGATGCGGAAGGTTCTGCGTTCTCCCATCCCTTCAAGAATATCTCTTAAGAAGAACAGCCATTTCACTGCATACTTAGGCGACTCATAATAGGCCTTGATAAATTCTTTTTCAATAAACTCCTCATTACGGTTTCTGAGAGACGAAACCATGAAATTCAAGTCAACCAAAGGATGCATCGTTGTCTTATATCCTACAGCACCATTTTCTGTAACAGAACGATTCTGATATCTTTTCATATAGGCGATTGCTTTGTTGCCTCGATTTATATAGTTTGGAATCTGCTTATCCAGATCTTTTCCATCATATCGAAATGCTCTCTTCATGGTCTCCTCCTTATATTTTCACTAGACGCAGGGATATTTAGTATATCGCTTCAAAAGTTTTTAATTGCTGTATGCGTCTATATATCTTATGCTGTTACTTTATCATCATTTTTTCTTGTTGTCCAGCAACCAGTGGTTCACTCTATTTGTAACCCTTTTTCTCCATAAACGACAAGAAGAGGACAAACTGTCCTCTTCCACTAAAAGCTCCATCGGGCTTACATTATACAACTTTGCTAGTGCCAACAAATTGTCCGCTTGCGGATAACATCTTCCGGCTTCCCATTTATACACGGCCTGAGTTGACTCAAATCCCATGTACTCCATGACCTGCCTCACCGAAATTTTTCTCGCCTTGCGAATATCTCGCATTCTCCGTCCGCTGGCCACAATATCAAAATATGGACGTTCCATGGCGAACACGCTCCTTTCATCTCTGCAACTGCAGTACAAACAAAAAACTATGCGCTGGAATTACAGTATAACACATTTTTTTACAAAAAAGAATGAACCTGTGGTTAAAATTATCC
>JAEDFR010000011.1 GCA_016297945.1 Lachnospiraceae bacterium
CAGAGCAAACAGCATGAACAAAAGAACGGCTGCTATAATATCATAATAACATATGTAGTCCATGAGTTCTCTCTCCTATAGGCATTGCGGATTTTCGTGATCAATCATTTTTTGTATAAAATATTGTAACTTACAGCAGATGGAAAGTCAAATTTCACTCCCGATAGCAAGTGCATTTAATTCCCGATCGTAAATGTATTCCATCTGCAGATAATCCACGATAAACCGGATTTTACCGCCATCGCCACGAAGTACAACAGCGGTAAAAAGGGTTAAAGTATATTTATTGGAGAAATAGATAATAAAAAAGTTTTCTGTCTAATTTTGTCCGTAATATGCATTAGCGCCATGCTTACGGTAGTAGTGCTTATCCTGTAATTCCTGCGGAGCAGGTGCAATTTCTTTATTGATAGTCTCTGCACGATAGGCCATCTTTGCAACTTCTTCTAATACAACGGCATTGTGCACAGCTTCATGTGCATCCTTGCCCCATGAAAAAGGTCCATGATTTTTGCAAAGCACTGCAGGAACAGCATCGGGATCCTTTCCCATACGCTGAAATTCGCCTACGATGAGATGTCCTGTATTTTCTTCGTATGCACTCTCGATTTCATCTGCATTTAAACATCTGACGCAAGGAATTTCACCATAGAAATAGTCTGCATGTGTTGTGCCATAACAAGGAATACTTCTTCCTGCCTGTGCCCAGCTGGTTGCATAGGATGAGTGTGTATGAACAACTCCACCGACATTTGGAAATGCTTTATAAATTTCCAAATGGGTAGCTGTATCAGAAGAAGGATTGTAGCGCCCCTCTACTTTATTTCCATCCAAATCCATCACTACCATATCGTCGGGAGTTAATTTATCATAATCCACACCACTCGGTTTGATTACAAATAATCCTTTTTCTCTGTCAATTCCGCTGACATTGCCCCATGTAAAAGTTACCAATCCGTAATGTGGCAATAACATATTTGCTTCATATACTTCTTTTTTTAATTCTTCTAACATATTATGTCCTCTTTCTAAGCATTATTTTTCATCTATGTTTTCATGGCCTATAAACTAAGTTGAATTTTGCGGTTCTACTCACAGACTGTATGTGGGCGTCAGCACTTAGTGAGCAATTTATTGCGAACTTAGTACTGCTACGTTGACAACCAAGCGAGAGCGCGTCTGTGATAGAACTGCAAATTCAACGTATATTTAAAATAATGCTGTTGCTTCTTTTTCCATTGCAAGACCTTTCATGTACTGTTCCATGAATTTTTCAAAGCCTTTTACATTTTCGGGAATCGGTTCCAGTTTGCTTCCCTTCTGTCCTGCAAAAATCTTGTTATTCAAATAGTCCGGTAAAGTTTCACCGTTTTCTTTTAATACAAGGTAAGCTGCAAGTACTGCGATACCCCATGCTCCGCCTTCACCGGCCGTTTCCATAACAGAAACAGGAGCGTTGATAGCATCTGCTGCAATCTGCTGTCCTACACCTTTGGTCTTGAAGTAGCCGCCATGTCCTAACATTTCATCAACTTTAACGCCTTCTTCTTTAATCATCAGATCCATACCGGATTTTAAAGCAGCCAGTGCAGAATACAGATGCATTCTCATAACGTTAGCCAGTGTAAACTTAGCTTCCTGAGATCTGACAAAAGTAATGGCACCTTTATCAAATCCTGTTACCGGTTCGCCGGAAAAATAGTTGTAGGATAATAATCCGCCACAATCCGGATCGCCTTCCATGGCTTTGCCATAAAGCATGGTAAAGAGTGTGTTCATATCCATTTCATTTCCGGATGCTTTTGCAAATTCTGCAAATAAATTTACCCACGCATTGATTTCAGATGTACAGTTGTTGCAATGAACCATACCTACCAATGCTCCGTCGGGAGTTGTAACCAAGTCAATCTGCGGATAAACTTTTGATAATTCCTTTTCTAAAACTACCATCGCAAAAACACTGGTTCCTGCTGAAATATTGCCGGTACGAACAGATACGGAATTGGTTGCAACCATACCGGTTCCTGCATCACCTTCCGGAGGACACATTTTTGCGCCCGCCTGCAAGGCACCACTAACATCCAATAATTTTGCACCTTCTTTTGTCAGGACACCTGCATCGGCACCTGCCGGAAGAGACTTCGGTAAAATCTCACTTAATTTCCATGCGAATCCTTCTCCTGCAACCAGTTCATCAAATTTCGCAATCATCTTCTGATCATAATCGCCCTTTGTTGTATCAATCGGGAACATACCGGATGCATCACCCACACCAAGCACTTTTTCACCTGATAATTTCCAATGAACATATCCGGCTAAAGTTGTAAAGAAATCCACGTCTTTTACATGATCTTCTTTATTTAATATAGCCTGATATAAGTGGGAAATACTCCAACGCTGAGGAATATTATATGAAAATGCTTCTGTTAATTTTACGGATGCTTCTTCTGTAATGGTATTTCTCCAGGTACGGAACGGAACCAGCAGTTCTCCGTCCTTATCAAAGGCCAGATAGCCATGCATCATAGCGGAAAACCCGATGGATGCAAGACTTGTAATTGTTGTATCATATTTTTCTTTCACATCTTTTAAAAGATCCTGATAGCAATCCTGTAATCCACCCCAGATATCATCTAACGTGTATGTCCATACTCCATTTTCAAAACGGTTTTCCCAACCGTGTCCGCCGGATGCCAAAACAGCTCCTTTCTCATCAATCAAAACTGCTTTGATTCTGGTAGAACCAAACTCAATACCTAAAATTGATTTTCCACTTTCAATGATCTCTTTTGCGCTCATTGTATTCCTCCATAATCAAACTTTTATATTGTCAATAATACCAATTAGTGATCAAAATTAGAACGCTGCTTCATTCCATCTAAGCTCATTTTTAATATCACGAATGGTTGTATTTTCATCAATGACGATGCTTTCAATTCCCATTGCCGCTGCCCAGTCAACCATCTGGTCTACTGACAAGTCATAGGTAAATGCTGTATGATGAGCTCCGCCTGCCAAAATCCATGCAGTAGCTCCGATTTCCATGTTGGGTCTGGGAGTCCAGAAGGCTGTACCGACCGGAAGCTTGGGCATCGGTTGTTTTACTTTCTTACAATCAACGGCATTGATTAATAAACGGAAACGATGTCCTAAATCAATCAGAGAGCATGCAATACCGGGACCTTCTTTTGATGTAAATACCAAACGGGCGGGATCTTCACGGTTACCCATGGAAAGAGGACAAACCTTAATTCCGATATCGCCATCCGCAACGGAAGGGCATACTTCAAGCATATGCGCCTGTAAAATTCCTTCCTCGCCAGGTACTAAATGATAGGTATAATCTTCCATCATGGATGTACCTTTTGCATCCTTCATTCCGGCTGTCATTAATTTCATCAGACGAACCATTGCTGCGACCTTCCAGTCACCTTCGGCACCAAAGCCATAGCCTTTTTCCATCAGTCTCTGGATAGATAAACCGGGAAGCTGCTGCAAACCACCCAACATGCCAAAGTGTGTAACAACCGCATGATAGTCGTTATCGGTTAAGAATTTTTCTATACCGATTTCCTGTCTTGCCTGAACGGCAACGTGACGTCTGAATTCATCCAGATCTCTGCCTTCATCAATAATTTTGTATTTGCTGTAATATTCTTCAACCAGTGCGCTTACTGCTCCGTCCGGCACTGCATTGACATAGTCTACTAAGTCATTGACACAGTAATGATCAATCTCCCAACCAAATTTAATCTGAGCTTCTACTTTATCGCCTTCGGTAACAGCTACATTATTCATATTGTCACCAAAACGGCAGACACGAATATGAGACGATTCAATAATACCGATAGCTGTTCGCATCCAGCTTCCGATTTGTTTTTGAATGCTTTCATTTGCCCAATGTCCTACGATTACTTTTCTTTCAATACCCATGCGGCTTACAATATGTCCGTATTCGCGGTCGCCATGTGCGGACTGGTTTTCATTCATGAAGTCCATGTCGATGGTATCATAAGGAAGTGCTTCATTGAACTGTGTATGTAAATGACATAAAGGTTTATTATATTCTTTTAAGCCTAAAATCCACATTTTTGCAGGTGAAAAGGTATGCATCCATGTGATAACACCTGCGCATTCGGGGTCGTTGTTTGCATCATGAAATGTCTGGCGGATAGATGCCTGACTGATTAAAGTCGGTTTCAAAACAACCGGAAAAGGAAGATTTCCGGAAGCATTTAATCCTTCCACAATTTTAGCAGAATGATCTGCTACTTTTCTTAAACATTCATCTCCGTACAAATCCTGAGATCCGGTACAAAACCAAAAGTAATAATTTTTCATGCGCTAACCCTCCACATTTTCTTAATTTATTTTCTACTCTTGTTTTTCTGTCTGCTCTTCATTTTCTGTTTGTTCTTTATTCTCTGCCTGATCTTCGTTTAAAAATTCTGCGATGATTTCTTCTTTTGTTTTGGAAGAATCAACGGCAACTTCCGCGACAAAAGGCAAAGAATTCGCCGTATTTTCTTTTTCATCGATATGAAAGTAAGTAACCGATGCCTCTAAATCTCTGGCCATACTGTTGATGCCTTCACAATGTACATTTACTTTTTCAACTTCTGTAATGATTGCATTTACATTATTGCTAACTTCCTCATTTCTTCGGAAATTTTCATTACTAATATCGCCTAAGCTCTGTACATGGTTGACAACAGCTCCCTTAATTTGTGTCAGATGAACGGTCTTTTCTGCAATGGACCGTATCTCATGAACAGACTCGTTAATGTCCTTACTATGTTCTTCAAATTTCTTTTGTGTTTGTAAAACACTATCCTGCTCCTGTCCCATTGACAGTTGAAGTCTTCCTGCTAACTCCACAGACTTCTTTGACTTTTCGGTAATGGTCTGTGCAAGATTCCGAATCATTTCCGCACCCTGCGCACTCTGATCTGCCAGATTTCGAATTTCTTCTGCCACAACCGCAAATCCGCGTCCCATTTCTCCGGCACGTGCCGCCTCAATGGAAGCATTTAGACTAAGTAAACTTGTTTGTTTTGAAATAGCCAAAATCAGTTCTACTGCCTGGTCAATTTCTGTAATGGAATCATTGGTCTGATTAATCTGTGTTGAAATATCGGAAAGAGCTTTCATGGATGACCGGCTCTTTTCCATAATCAGATCCATATTATCTTTTGCCTCATTATTGGTTTTCAAAATATTATCTGAACTGTGATACAAATGCTCTACGTTTTCAGAAATATCATTGATACAATTTTCAATATCTGTCATCTGTGAACGAATGCTTTGGACATTTTGATCCATCACTTCCGTCGCTTCTGACAATTTCGACATAGATGCCGTTATTTTTCTTGCCCGAATAACACTAAAGTCACTAAGATCCGTAACTTCTTCAATGTCACCGGATAACTGTCCGGAAATTTCTTTTACCTTTCCGATTGTTTTTGCAAGATTCTCCTGCATAACCTTTGTGGATAAAAGCAAATCATCCATTTCACGAACAATACTGTTTTTTTCTTCTCCGGGCAATAAAGAGCCCTTTGATAATTCATCGATATTGTTTTCAACAAATGCAAAAGTCTTGGAGAGACTCTTACAAAAAACAAGATCCACTGCCATAAAAATCACAAGTAATACTACGCTAAGCCAGACAAAAGACTGCGTCAGTTTACTCATGGCTGCATTTGCTTCATCCTGTAATTTCCCCGCAAAAGCCATTGCAACCACTTTTCCATCTTCCTTAACCGGAACATAGTATGCGAAATAGACTTTTTCATCAATTACTACATTCTCTTCGTAGTAACCATTTTCAATATCTTCCGAATATGCGGCAGCATCTCTTAATGGGATTTCACGAACCCGGAAATCATTTTTATTCTTAATAGAGGTTGTCGCAGGAATTCCTTCGGCAATGATTGCCATTTCAATCTTTTCATCATGCAGACTGTCAATATAATCATAATAATTACTTGCGTTCATTGCATTAATCTGATTGTCATAGCAATAGCTTGCTAAATTGTTTGCAGTAACCTTTAAGGTCTGCTTTTCGCCATTTACCAGATTCTTTTTGGCTATATTAAATGAGATGATGCTTATTATCAAAATGGAAATAAAAAGAGGAATAAGTGAAATGGCAACTAAAATTGTAAATAAACGAAATCTCATATTTTTCAAAATAATCTCCTCCTTATTCCTCTCAAATTATTCCAATAATTATTTTATCAATTCTTATCCTTTTTTCTTGTTTGCCATAATGATACTCTGAATAACTAAGAATAAACAAAGCATTCCGGCAATTGTAATACCCGTCCACCATGCCTCGCCAAGACCGGCTGAAGCAACGATGTTTTGAATGGTACTTAAGGAAAGTACACCAAAGAGTGTTCCGATAATATTACCAACACCACCTGTTAACATGGTTCCGCCGATGATGGATGATGCAATCGCATTCATTTCCATACCGCTTGCATGAGTAGGTGATCCTGAACCGATATTTAAGAAATAAACGAATCCTGCCAGACCTGCTAATAATCCACAAATAACATGTGATGAGAAAATGGTTCTCTTTACATTAATACCAAGCATTAAAGCACTCTGTCTGTTTCCTCCAACTGCATAATAATGGCGACCAACTTTTGTCCATCTAAGTACAACGAACAAAACAATGACAACAAGTAAAGCTACAATGACACCAATATTTACATAGGCAGGAATATATATTCCCTTATTATTTACGGCTCCCATACCGGGAACATAGATACGAGTATCTTTTAATGCTACAAATGCCTCATTTGTAACATTGAACGGCTCTTTGTTTACAATGGTTGTCATTCCTCTTGCAAAGAACATCCCCGCCAGAGTAACAATAAATGGCTGGATTTCTAAATATGCTACCAAATATCCCTGCACCAGGCCAAATGCCAGGCCAATAGCAAGTGCTAAGATTAATGACATGAAAATATTCCAGCCTTTGTATTCAAGAACAACTGCGCAGCTCATACTAACCAACGCAACAACACCACCAACGGAAATATCAATTCCGCCTGTAATCATTACCAAACTCATTCCGCATGCGGTGATAATCAGTCCGGCATTTTCTTTTAAAATATTAAAGAAGGTCTGCGGTTTTCTAAATCCTTCACCAAGAATAATAATTGCTCCGATGTACATAATGAAGAAAACAATTATGGTAATGCTCAATAACAAATTTGTATCGGACATATTTTTAATCTTTGATTTCATATTATGCAACCTCCTTTGCTTTTTTCTTTGCGAAATAGCCGGAAACAGCATTTCTTACAGTCGGTGCACTAACAACAACTAAGATAATAACAACTACCGCTTTGTATGCCGGAAGTGCAGATGAAGGAACCTGAAATCTGAATAATGTTGTTGTTAAGAACTGAATAACATAAGCACCAAGAATGGATCCTGCCATGTTAAATTTACCACCGCTAAGTGCGTTTCCACCAAGAGCAACGGCAAGGATTGCATCCATTTCAATATCTTTTGCGATAACGGAATAGTTAATGGAAGAAATACGGCTTACTTTGATTAACGCCGCAACTGCAACACATACTCCAAGAATTACAAAAGTAAGGAATTTAATGAAAGCAGGGTTTAAACCATTTAATCGAGAGGAACTCTCGTTGATACCTACAGACTGTGTATATAATCCTAAGGTTGTGAATTTTAATACTAACCAAATCAAAATCATGCATGCAATTGCAATCAGGAATGGTGTCGGAATCGGAATACCGGGAATATATCCGCCAAAGTATGTAAATTCAATATCATTGATGACGGGAAGTTCGTTGTTGTTAATCCAGGCACCGATAGAACGACCGGCTGTAAACAAAATCAGAGTTGCAACCATTGGTTGAATTTTAAAGTACGCAACCAAAATACCATTAAATGCACCAAATAACATTGCAACCACACAGGCAATCAGGAATGCCACAATGATAGGCGCCTGCATAGAAGTATTACTGGTATCTCCGCCACAAAGAACACGTAAGATAACCGAACCGGCGATTGCAATTGCTGCACCTACGGAAATATCCTGTCCGCCGGAAGCAGATGTAACAAGTGTCATACCAATTGCTAAGATTGCCAACTCAGATGCATTGTCAATAATAGTGATTAAGTTACCTGATAATACCGGAAATCCTTTTGCGGAGGTTCCCAGAGTGATTGCAAAAAAGGAAATAACATCCTTATGCATGATATATTTTTGAACAAGATCCGCTCCCAAATTGAAAAGCATTAATACTACAAGAGCTGCAATCGGAATAATAATCTGATTACTTATTAATTTTTTAAATAAGCTATTATTCTTTTTCTTCATTTTGATTGTCACCTCCTGCGATAGTATTCATAATCATTACCTGATTTAATTCGTCACCGGAAAGCTCTCCGACTGTACGACGATCACGCATAACGATTAATCTAGAACATGTACGAAGCATTTCGTCTGTCTCTGAAGAAATGAATGTAACACTCATACCTTCGGAAGCAAGCTTCAATACTAATTTTTGAATTTCAATCTTTGTACCTACGTCAATACCTCGGGTAGGTTCATCTAAGATTAAGTATTCAGGATGGGTTAACAGCCAACGACCCAAAATAACCTTCTGCTGATTACCACCTGATAAAGATTTAATCGGTGTATCCGGACTTGCTGTTTTTACCTCTAATAATTTAATGTATTCATCAGCAAATTTGTATGTCTGTGCTTTTGAAAAAGGTTTAAAGAAACCATTTAAAACCTGTGCTGCTAAAATGATATTTTCACGAACCGATAAATCACCGATAATACCATCTACTTTCCTGTCTTCCGGAAGGTATGCGATACCCTGCTTCATTGCATCCAAAGGTTTTTTGATTTTGATTTCTTTTCCGTTTTTCTTAACTTTACCGTTAATGACACGATCTGCACCAAAGATTGCACGAACACACTCACTTCGACCGGAACCAAGAAGTCCTGTAAAACCATTTACTTCACCTTTTTTAATATAGAAGTCAAAAGGTTTAATTCCGGCATTGGACTGAAGTCCCTCTGCCTCAAAGAGATTTTCTCCTGCACCTTCACCTTCATAGACTTTACTGTCACTCTTTATGTCAGACATGTCATCCAGTTCTTTACCAAGCATCTTTGAAACTAACTGAACACGCGGAAGGTCTTTGATTTCATATTCACCAACTAATTTTCCATCTCTTAATACGGTAATTTTGTCACAAACTTCATAAACCTGATCCAGGAAGTGTGTAACGAAAATAATACCAACGCCTTTGCTCTTTAAATCTCTCATAAGAACAAATAATTTTTCAACCTCGGTCTCATCCAAGGATGATGTAGGCTCATCTAAGATTAATACTTTACAGTCCATATCAACGGCTCTTGCGATTGCTACCATCTGCTGAATTGCAATCGAACATGTTGATAACTGCTGTGTTGCTTTTGCCGGAATATCTAAAGACTGAAGGATCTTATCTGCATCCTCATTCATCTTTTTCCAATTTTGTGTTGCACCTTTGCCTCGTCCGATGTACATGTTTTCTGCAACGGAAAGATTAGGACAAAGTGTAATCTCCTGATACACGGTACTGATTCCAAGTCTCTGTGCATCCTGAGGAGAACGAATGATGGCTGCTTTGTCTAACCCTTTAAGGAAAATTTCTCCGCCGTCTTTTTCATAAACTCCGGTTAATACTTTAATCAAAGTTGATTTTCCTGCGCCGTTTTCTCCCATCAGAGCGTGAATTTCGCCTTCACATAATGTGAAATCCACACCCTCTAAGGCCAGTACTCCGGGAAAGCTTTTATAAATTCCTCTCATCTCTAAAACGGATTTTTCTTTCACCAGCGTATACACTCCTTACTATTTTTATAAAAAACGCGACGAGCGTAGGCTATTACGCGCGCCGCGTCATTGACAATTCAGATACTAAATATTAGATACCGTATGTATCAACATCTTCCTGTGTGATTGTTGTAGCATCGAAACCTTTTTCATCCATGATGATTGTTTTTTCTGAAAGTGTTTCACCAGCTTCTAATTTTTTGATGATTTCATCGATGTAAGAAGCCTGGAAAGGATTACACTGACCATCATAGTTCCAGTTACCTGCAAGTAACTCTTCTAATGCCCATTTGTTGCAGTCATAACCCATAATGATTACGTCTTTGCCAACACCGTGAGAGATGTTTGCTTTATCAAGAGCTGCTACAGCACCTTTTGCCATATCATCGTTTTCAGCGTAAATTACGTTGAATTTATCACCACGGTCGATAACTGACTGAACGATCTGCTGAGCTGTTTCAGCGTTCCATGTAGCTGTCTGCTGTTCAACAATTGTCCAGCCATCAGCTTCTGCTGTATCGATTAAAGCCTGTGAACGTCCGATCTGAGCTGCGGAACCCATAGCACCCTGAATGTGGATGATATTGTATTCGCTAAGTCCCTGACCTTTTAACCATTCAACTGCTGTTTCACCTTCTTTTGCCATATCTGATACGATAGAAGCTTCATATAAGCTGGGGTCTGCATCAATTGTACGGTCGAAAAGGATTACTTTTGTACCGGCTGCCTGAGCATCTTTTAATACGGAATCCCAACCTGCTGTATCAGCTGCTGAAAGAAGTAAGTAGTCAACACCGTCCTGAATGAACTTCTGAGCTGATGCAATCTGCTCGTCGTTCTTTAAGCTGTATGCGAAAGAAGCTTCATATCCGTTTTCAGCTGTGAACATTTCTTTCATACTCTTATCGTTAGCTGTACGATAACCTGATTCATTCGGATCATTGTTGATGATACCAACTTTGATTGTGTCGCCTGAAGAAGCTGTGCTGGTAGCGTCTGCTGAAGAATCTGTGCTGGTAGCGTCTTCTGAAGAAGCTGTGCTGGTAGCGTCTTCTGAAGAAGCTGTGCTGGTAGCGTCTCCTGAAGAAGCAGCTTCATTGCCGCCACATCCAACTAATAATCCGGCAACCATTGTTGAAGCAAGTACCAAACTTAATAATTTCTTTTTCATTGTTTTTCCTCCCTTTAGAAAAAAATTGTTTCGCTTCGAGATACAGGTATCTCGTAGGTAGCCTTACAATACATTCGAACAACTTCTTTTTCAACTTCAAAATGCTTGTTTTATAATGGTTTGTAAGATATTTACAATACAAATTTTACATGATATTATTATAAAATAATACAACTTTTCTTTATATGTCAATTTATTATGGTTTAATTAGGATATTTTTTGATTTTACTCAAAGTAAAGCGAGTTCTCTATGATTTTCAAATATGAAAATTGTTTAATTATATTAAAAATATCAGATATTTTACGCTCAATGTCGAAATTTTTACGACTGTTTTTTTGATCCTTTTAAAAAATATAATAAAAAAACTGTAAAATATTATTCTCAGGAGAAATTTATGGCAATTTTGTACAAGTCCATTGCAAGTGAATTAAAAATACAAATTGAAAAGAATATTGCATCCGGAATAGATCATCTTCCGACAGAGAAAGAGCTGTGCAAACAATATCACGCGAGCCGTCAGACAATAAGAACAGCTCTTTCATTGCTACAACAGGAAGACCTGATTGAAAAAAGACAGGGATCGGGAATTTATATCACAGGCAAATTAAGTGATCCCGAAAAAAACAGAATCCATATTCTGATATCCAATGATGAGGATTATATCTATCCGGATGTCCTCGAACGAATACATCTTGTTTTGAAAAAAAATGGTTTTTCTGATGAAGTATTTGTAACAGAAAACCGCGTCAGCAAGGAAACGGAATATCTTTTGTCTTTTCTTTCCGATCCTCCGCGCGGTCTGATTGTAGAAGGCTGCTGCAGTGCCAGACCCAATCCAAACAAATTTCTCTATGAACAACTTGAAAAAAAAGGAACCTTTGTAATTTTTTTGTTTAATTATTATCAAAACTTTGATTCCTTTACCTATATAAAAGATGACAATGCCTATGGAAGTTCCCTGTTGGCGCGCCATTTATATGAAGAGGGACATAGAAAAATTGGCGGAATTTTTAAATCCGATGATTTACAGGGCCCTGAGCGATATCTGGGATTTGTAGAAACCATGAATCAGCTGGGGGTAAACATCCCGGACGAACAAATCGGCTGGTTTGACAGCGAAAATTTAAACAATTTACGAAAGTACAGGGATACTTCTTTTTTAAAAGAACTTTTGCAAAAGACTCTTTCTGACTGCACGGCAGTTATATGCTACAATGACGAAATCGCCTATTGGCTGATTAAAGAATTAAACCAGGCAGGCTTTCATCTTCCTGAAGACATGGCTGTAACAGCTTTTGACAATACCTACTTAAGTAACCGAGGAATCTTATCTATTACAACACTATCTCATCAGATGCATGAAATGAGCACGCTTGTGGCAGAGGCAGCCATAAAAAAGGCCAAAGGTCTTCCCGTCGTTTCTCAGGAAATTCCCTTTAGCCTAAACATTAAACAAAGTACGATCAAACTTTAACCGGTTTGCTTTTTTGCCCGATACTCTCTCGGACTCACACCCTGCGTCTTTTTAAATACAAAACTAAAATAACGCGAATCCTTATATCCGACTTCTGTCGCAATACTTCCGGTTGATGCATTGGTTGTCTTTAACAATTTTTTGGCTTTCTCCATTCGCTTATTGGTAATGTATTCAATCAATGTCTTTTGCATATTCTGACTGAATACAGAACTTAAATAATTGGGGCTGACACCTGCTTTGGCAGCCACTTCATTTAAAGAAATCGTCTCATCGCAATAGTGCGAATCGATGTAATCCAACGCCTGCTTTAAAGCATGACCGCTCTGAATATTGCTTTCCTGATCCCGGATATCCAGTGCAGTGTTAAGCATATCCGTAAAATAAGATGCCAGTTCTTCTTTATTAAGTGTTCCTTTGACATCATTTTCTTCCATCCGTTTTTTCGATTCCTGATGAACCGGTCCTAACGAATCAATATAAGCCAACACCGTAAAACGGATATTGAGTGTCACATAATCACGGAACATACGTGAATCCAATGCATCCGTGATTTTTCCTAAATATCCTTCTACAAAATCCGAAACCTCATTTTTACTTCCGCTGTGTAAAAAATCTTTGATAATCTCAGGATCCATCTGTGCAGAATCCACATTTTTTAAGTCGGTATCATCCTGATTGGATATCTGATCCACCAGTGTCTCTTCCGAAAAAATATGCAAGTCCGGCACAAAATAACGGTAAGCAAAATAATGACTGACTTTCTGATAACATTCCTTGAGCATACTAAGTCGTTCCACCGGATTTCCGATTGTCACATACCAGATAAACGGTTGATTCTCTGTTTCACACACCTGCTTAACCTGTCGGATCGCTTTCTGTGCAAACTCCTCCATCCGATCGGGCTCTGCTTTGATTAAGATTCCGTATTGATTGATGTTCCAGGTAAACAAAACATATTGTGGATAGCGCAAAAAGAAATGCAACAATTCCTCACGCCGATATAAATTTTTTTCCTGCTCCTCCCTGGTCAGCTGACTGAAACGATCCTGCAATGATATGAACATAAGATTGTACATAGAGGCTGTCAAATCAATTGACTGCTTCGCAGCCTCTTCATATATTTCCTGTACAGACATCTCCCCATGTAGCAGTTTTTCAAAAAAATGACGACGCACAAACTGCTCATATTCTTTCATTTCCGTCTGATACCGCCGCTGATAATCATCATTTGTACTTTCCTGCTCAATTTTTTCTTTTAATTCCAAAAGAGTGTCCCGTAAAGTCAGCTTAGTAATGGGCTTTAACAAATACTGCTCCACACCAACATGAATAGCCTCGCGGGCATATTCGAAATCATCATAACCGCTGATAATAATTATTTTAGTCTGTGGTAACTCTGTGTGCACAACGCGCGATAATGCCAATCCATCCATAAACGGCATTTTTATGTCGGTAATTAACACATCCGGCTTTACTTTTCGGATTAACGGTAACGCCATCTCTCCGTCACTTGCCTCTCCCACAAACGTATAACCATATTTTTCCCACGGAATATTATCCCTTAATCCTTCTCTGATAAAACTCTCATCTTCGACTAAAAAAACTTTTAACATGGTTCCCCCATTTTTTAAAATTCTGCTCTGTAACTATGAATACAAGCCGCTTTCTACAACAAACAGCAAATCCTCTTCATTCTCTCTATCATCCATAAAACATACTGATACCCTGCATTTAATAGGTTCTGTCATCGATAACCAGACCGACATTTTCCGGTGTAAAAACACGTTCAACGGTATAAAACATCTTCTCTTCCAATTTGCCCTTTTCCATATCCCGGATAATACGGTCGATATATTGCCCCTGTAAAGGATTGCACTCAATATCAACATTGATTTCTCCGTCTTTCACTTTCTCAAGCGCTGCTTTTACTGCATCAAAGGAAATCATGATAACGTCTCCGTCCTTTCCCGTTGAAATCCCTGCTTCCTCCATTGCTTCCAACGCGCCAAATGTCATATCATCATTTTGAGAAACAACAACATCAATATCCTCATACTCCTCCAAAAAGTACTGCATCACTTCATATCCCTTTGCAGTCGTAAAATCTGCATCTACCTGCTCTAAAATATGCCAGTTCTGATTTTTTTTGGCAACTGATTCAAATCCCCTCGTACGTCCAATAACGGATGTGGATCCTTCGGTTCCCTGTAAAACCACAATATTAATGTCTTCCTCCGTCATTTCCTTTTTTTCCAAATACTCTTCCAGCCAATATCCGGCATTTTTTCCTTCTTCCTCAAAATCAGAACCTATCCACGCCGTATATAAACTGTCATCCTCAATATCCACCATACGATCCATCAAAATAACCGGAATTCCGGCATCCTTTGCCTCAGATAAAACCGTATCCCAACCGGTTTCGGTGATAGGCGAAAGAACAATATAATCCACATCCTGTGAAATAAAATTGCGAATTGCCTTGATTTGATTTTCCTGTTTTTGTCTGGCATTATCAAAAATCAGATAATATCCGTTTTCTGTGGTAAGCGTCTCCTGAATCGATGCCGTATGAGCCGTTCTCCAAATGGATTCGCTTCCAACCTGAGAAACACCGACAACGATTAGCCCCTCTTCGGGATTTTGCTCAGATTCTTCTTCCTGTACCATATCTTCTACTAAAAACTGATTTGTGCATGCTGTCATAAAACTGGTCGGAATAACCAAAAAAAGAACTGCAATCCATTTTTTCAGTTGTTCTTTCAAAGATAATACCTCCTTTATCCGATACCTAAACAGACAATCATCCGGCAATACGGTTATAAAACAGCCGGAATTGTTATTTCCACAATCGTACCTCCATCTTGTACTGATTGAATTTTCATACCATATTCAGGGCCATAATACATACGAATACGCTCATTGACATTGGCAAGACCAAATCCCTTTTCTGTTTCCTGACAGGGTTTTTCAATGTTTTCCTGCACCTTTGCCAGCTCTTCCTTACTCATTCCAACCCCATTATCGCGAACGGTCAGGCGAATCAAATCACCGGCTTTTTCTCCGTGGATATGAATATAACCCTTTGCCCTTTTGTATTTAATTCCATGATAAAGAGCATTTTCAACAATAGGTTGAAGCGTAAGTTTTAAAATCTTGTAATCATATAAAACCTTGTCAATCTGAATATCATACTCCAGGATATCGTGATATCTTACTTCCTGAATCTGAAGATAGCTTGCAATATGCTGTTCTTCTTCTTTGATGGAAATCATTTCTTTTCCCTTACTTAATACAATACGGAAAAAAGCGGACAGTGTCACAACCATTTCCGTTGCCTTTTCCGTTTCATCCGCTTCAATCAACCACACAATCGTGTCCAGTGTATTGTATAAAAAATGGGGATTAATCTGTTCCTGCAAAAGACGCAAATCAGCCTTGCGCATCTTTCGTTCGTCTTCTTTTGCCCTCTCTAACAGTGCTTCCATATTGGCTGCCATATCGTTGAACGACTGTGCCAAAGCAGCAAATTCATCTCCGGATGTCACGGACGCACGTACTTCAAAGTCTCCTTTTGCAACCGCTTCCGTTGCCTCATTTAATTCCTTTACCGGCCGCAAAATGTCGGTTGTAATTACAAAGGTAAAAATACAAATACCAATGAATAAAACAACAAATAAAAGACTGCAGATAATCAGAAATTCATTGATTTCCTCATTTAATTTTTGATTGGTAAAATCAATACTTTTTGTCTGATAATAAATGTAGTATTGGATATCCTCCTGAATCAATTCCGTCAGAATATAAATATTGTTGTCCAGCTCCTCCAGATTTTCATGGTACTGACCCATTGTTTTGGAATTGGATTCAATCATCCGTATCTGTTTTTCCAGATTGTCCGCGTTTTGCAGCAACCGCTCCAACCAGATCTGACTTTCCTGCGATTGTGTTTCCCTTTGTAAAGCAGAAAAATCCTGACGCAAATTATCAATTAATTCGAAAGGGTCTTCCCATACAAGATCTTCTTTGGCAATATCTGAATTGGTATAGCCAACTACCATTTTATACATACTTTCATCCATTTTTTCTTTAAAAGTAATATTGTAGTTATTGGCAATGGCCATTTCATCAACAATTTTTCCATAAACAGTACTGTAATTGTGTATGGATACCAGCAGATAAATCGCTAACCCCAGACACGGCAGAGCCACAACAAACAACAGCATCAGGATTTTGTTCCGAATGGAAAATCGAATCCCCTTTTGTATTTCTTTGAGTTTTTCTTTGACCTTCATAACCGGATATATTTCCCTTTTATTTATTTCTTTAACTGTTCCATATATTGTTTTTTCGCCTGATACATGTGGTGATCTGCCATATCAATGGCATCCTTTAATGAAATTTCACTTCCGGACTCAATAATATAGTAACCCATACTTGCACTAATAGAATAAGGATAGTTATTGTGCGTATTAGCACTTTGTAAGCCCTCTTCTACTTTTTTAATCAATTCTTCCGCTTTACTTGCCGTATAGTCATATCCCATTAAAATAAATTCGTCGCCACCAAAGCGGGTGCAGACATCTTCATCCATTTTGGATTCAATTAAAACTTTTGCAATTGTTTTAATTGCGATATCTCCGTTTTCATGACCAAAATCATCATTAATATGCTTTAATCGGTTTAAATCCGCAAACAGAATGAGCATGGCTCTCTTTTCGTTTTTGCATTTTCTATAAATCTCTTTGGAATATCTCTCAAAACCAAATCGATTATATAAATTGGTTAATCCGTCACGGATATACATTTCTTCCAATCGCTGCAATGCATCGTTCATAGCATTTTTACGACGGATATTTTCAATAGAGATATTGACATTCATCAGCCACTGATAAAAAGACTGTCCGTTCATTTCAAAATCCGGATTCACAATAATGGTATAGCCAAGACAACGATCCTGGAAATGAATCGGCGAAAACAGATAGGTCTTTGCTTCCTCCCCCTTTTCACAATCCGGCAATAACTGTTTTGTATCAAAGTCATCTGCTTCAAAGTAGCTGCCATCTTTGAATGCGGCAAGTACCGTCATCCGTTCGGGATATGCTACGATAACATCCTTTTCATACTTCTTCAGCCTTCTCATAAAATCCGGAGAATCAATACCGTTTGGATGCCCTTTTACTTCCGGACTCACACAAAGATATAAGCCCCCGCATCTTAAAAATGGAATATAATCCTTCAGGTTTTCGAGCATCTCATTAAAGGTATCACAATCTGTCAGTTTTTCCGTCATCTCATTTAATATGGCAGAATTTGAAAAATTGGTTTCACGATTTACGAAATAGTCATGACGGAATTCTTTGAAACTCTTTCCACAACGAATCCAGCATCCGCAACTTTCACGAAATACCGGTTTTGTTTTGCATACAATTTTATCCATAGAATCTTCTTTGCGTATCTTGCGAATCAGATTTTCGCAAAGAAGGGCTCCGAGCTCTTTTCTCGGTCGCATCACAGATGATATTCTGGGTTCAAAATTTGCAGCATCTGCAATATCATCAAATCCGGTAACTGCAATATCTCTTGGCACTTTTATACCATGCTTTTCAAACCCGCGTATCAGTCCCATCGCCATTTCATCGTTGGAACTGGCAATTGCTCTGGGCAACCCACTCTTTCTGCTAACAAAGTATTCTGCTGCATCAAGTCCACTCTGGAAACCATAATTTCCATAAAAAATATCTTCCTCACGAACTTCCATGCCATGTTCTTTTAGTACATCCTCATAGGCATTTAATCGTCTTACACTTTCCTGATTTCCCCTGGGTCCTGCAATAAAGCCAAGACTTTCATATTTATGAAAATCTAAAAGATGCTCTATCATATCCCGCATCGCATCATAATTATCAATACCGGCAAAAGCCATTCCTTCTTCCTCAATTTCCATAGAAATAATAGGAATGGGATATTTTTTGACCGCCTCAAATAATTCTTTTTCTACCTCTTTGCAGATAATGGTACAGGAAACAATTATAATTCCGTCATACATATCCATGTTGGCAAGACGAAAAATATTAAACTCTCCTACATCAAATTTGCGAGAAATATCCAGACTTCCTGCACAACTAAAAATAGAAAGGGAGCAATTCTCTTCTTTTGCCTTTTGCTGAATACCTTCCAGAATTACTTTCCATGATTCTCCGTCACGCCCTGAAATAAAAACTGCAATTTTTTCATTATTCATATATGAGCCCTCCGAAAGATATCTCAATAACTCATTTACATTTTATAGTTATAGTCTGTTTTATTATACCATTTTTTTATTATATGACAAAAACATTTTTTGCCATTTTCTACGATAATTTTACAAACAAAAATGAATTTTCCAATGATTGTATTTCCCAAAAATCAAAAAGCCCGACTCGAATTTCGTGAATCGGGCTTTGCTATCTATCGGTTTTTGCACCAATGGGCAATCTAACCTAGGGAAATATTTTCAACATCTTCTTTTTCTAAAACAGCCAATGTATCTTTATTTACATCTTTTAAAGACACGATACGGGAAGCCTGATTGGAAACGGCTTTCTCGAGATAGTTTCGTACATCTCTGGCATTGGCGTAGTTATCGGGCTTGTTTTCACAACGGTTTTTGAAAAACTCTTTGGCAATCTCTGCCGCTTTTTCTGAAAGCTGGTAGTCCTGCCCTTTACAGAGATTTAGTAAAATCTCAAACTCTTCATCGGCGGTATAATCGTCAAAATAGATGTATTTGTTGAAACGGGAACGAAGTCCCGGGTTGGAGTCAATGAATTCCTGCATCAAATCCGTATAACCGGCAACAATGACGATTAAATCATCTCTATGGTCTTCCATCGCCTTTAACAAGGTATCAACCGCTTCCTGCCCAAAATCTCCCTGTCCTTTATTGTTGGTCAGGGTATAGGCTTCATCCACAAATAAAATGCCCCCGAGCGCTTCTTCAACCACTTCCATAACCTTGGTAGCGGTCTGTCCGATATATCCGCATACCAGTCCGGAGCGGTCAACTTCCACGAGATGCCCTTTTTCAATGACACCGATGCTTGCATAGATTTTGGACAGCAGTCTTGCTACCGTCGTTTTACCGGTACCGGGATTTCCCATGAAAACCATATGTCTGTTGACACTGGTCGTCTTCATACCGTTTTCCTCTCTCATCTTCTGAACCTTCATCAGATTGACTAAAGAATTGACATCTTCTTTTACACTCTTTAATCCGGTCAGGGAATTGAGCTGAGCTAAAAGCTCATTGGGATCTAACTTTTCCAGTTCCTCTTCTTTGGGAGGCTTTGCTACGGTTATCGGCTTTTTATCAGGACGCAGTAATCCGTATTCCTTCAGATAATTGTCAAGCATCAGACAATACTTCGACAACATATCGACTTCTTTTTCTCCTGCACAGGAATTGCTGGCGATATAACTTTGTCCGATTTCACGAAAAGTATCTACCACAAATTTCGCTTTTTGATTGCGGTAGATATCTCCTTTTATTTTTCTGCCCGCATCTGCCAGAACAAAATATTTTAAAGCCATCGGAATTTTGGTTCCATAGGTGTTTTCGTTTAAATCTCGTTTCTTTTTTAATTCATCGGCCGTATTGGAATCAATATAAAAACCCAGCATATCGTTGATAAAGGTTTCTTCTTCTTTTTCCAAATGGCCGGACAATGTAGAAATATAAATGACAAAATTGAGAAATTCCCGGCGCAGGTTTTCACGCAGCGTCATCTGCATATCCTGCTTGATAACACCGTTTTTCTCAATATAATCACACATTTCATAGCATTGATTCATTAATTGCTTTAAATCTTTTCCCATATCTACTCCATTGTTGAAAAGATGATAATTAGTTCAATACTTCTTTAATAGCTGCTAACAGTTCATCATATGTCTCAAAGGCTTTTAAATCCGGATTGTCAGCCTTGATCTGTTCCGTACTCTTAAATAAAAATCCGGCTTTGCTTGCTTTAATCATTCCTAAATCATTGTGACTGTCACCACTTGCAATCGTATTATAACCGATGGACTGCAATGCTTTCACGGTTGTATATTTGGAGTTTTCGACACGCATTTTAAATCCGGTAATCTCACCGTCTTCTGCTACCTCTAAAGAATTGCAGAAAATAGTAGGCCAGCCTAGCTTTTTCATAAGCGGTGTTGCAAACTGGGTAAAGGTATCGCTGATAATGATAACCTGTGTAATGGAGCGTAATTCATCTAAAAATTCTTTTGCCCCGGGGATCGGATCAATCTTTGCAATGGTTTCCTGAATTTCTTTTAATCCAAGACCATGCTCTTTTAAAATACCGATACGCCATTTCATCAATTTATCATAATCGGGCTCATCACGGGTTGTTCTCGTTAATTCCGGAATGCCACTCTCTTTTGCAAAAGCAATCCAGATTTCCGGTACTAAAACGCCCTCTAAATCCAAACATACAATATCCATTTTTTCATCCTCACTCTTTCTTCCTAATTATTGTTGCAGTCTACACAAATCAATGCATCCGCTTTTTAGTTTGCTGCCGGCTGAACAAATTTCCGGGCTTATATACTCACACGTATAAGCTCACACGTATATCACTTATGAACTCGTGCATACGAACTCATACATATGAACTCGTACACATAAGCTCACACATGAATTAGTATAGCATAATTTTATATGGTCTTCAATTCATACTCCCTGCTGCCAAGTCCAATCTTTTGCGCATGTGCAAGGCAGGATTCCCACTCGGTATCGGGATGTGTCATTTGGAAATGATCATGATGTTCATGCTCATGATTATGATCATGACAGTTTTTGCAATTGTCGTCTAAGATGCTTCCGCTTGTGACGGGCATCTGATTACACAAATCTGCACAAGCCTGATCCAGTGCCACCGGATCAAAAGATGCCAGCATGCCGACATTGGGAATAATCGGGATATCATTTTCCGCATGACAGTCACAGTTGGGTGATACATCACAAATCAATGATATATGAAAACAAGGTCTGTCTTTGCAGACTGCCAGACTGTATTCAGCCATTTTATAATTTAGCATAGCAAGAGAATCGGAAAAATCTGCGGAAATAGCGTCCTTGGGACAGACTGCCAGACAACGGCCGCAACCGACACATTTATCGTGATTGATAACAGTCTTTTTATCATTGATTTCAGGCGCCTGATGTGCACAAATCCGATAGCAGGCTCCACAACCAATACAAGTCTCGGGATTTACACTTGGCTTTCCGTCACAGTGCTGTTCCATTTTGCCGGCACGGGAACCGCATCCCATACCGATATTTTTGATCGTTCCGCCAAAACCGGCCATTTCGTGTCCTTTAAAATGTGTAAGAGAAATGAAAATATCCGCATCCATGATGGCCTGACCGATTTTTGCTTCTTTTACATATTCGCCGTTGATGGGGACCAATGCTTCATCCGTTCCCTTTAAGCCATCGCCGATAATCACATGACACCCCGTCTGGAGCGGCGAAAAACCATTCAGATATGCCGTTTCCAAGTGATCTAATGCATTTTTCCGGCTACCGACATACAACGTATTACAATCGGTCAAAAACGGTTTTCCACCCAGTTCCTTTACATAATCTGCAACCACTTTTGCATAGTTGGGTCTTAAAAAGGCCAAATTACCGTACTCTCCAAAGTGGATTTTGATAGCGGTAAATTTATCTTTAAAATCAATATTCTCAAACCCTGCCTGTTTCATCAGACGGTGAAGTTTCTGAATCAGATTTTCATTGTAAGTCGTTTTAAAAGTTGTAAAATATACTGTTGATTTTTCCATTTCATTCTCCTTTATGTTCTTTATGTTTATGTAGTTACTTTTCACAAGATTTATGTACTTTTCTTTTATTTATTATGATGCTGAGGTCAAAGGTATTTTGTCCTCATGATACCAACAAGTTTCTTCACACTTTTGACCCA
Source organism: Lachnospiraceae bacterium (assembly GCA_016297945.1). Lineage (GTDB taxonomy): Bacteria > Bacillota > Clostridia > Lachnospirales > Lachnospiraceae > UBA2882. Next base: position 22,499 of record JAEDFR010000011.1, read on the forward strand.
AGTATTATATTTCTATATTATTGAAAAAAACGGATATATTCAACACAAATTAAAACAAAATTTTTAAACATTCTTGTTTAGCAGAATTTGAAAAAGACTATAGAATCTGCTATAGTTTTCGTAAGTATATGTAGGGGGCTTAGGCAGATATGGATAAAAGCAAAATGGGAAACAGGACATGGAAAAGAAGAATTTTTGATATTATTCAGATTGGAAACAGAGAAGATGTTCCGAGCCGGCTTTTTGATATTCTGATTACGGTTTCTATTCTGCTCAATCTGTTTGCCATCTTTTTTGAAACTTTTGAAAGTTCAAAGCCCTATTCCGGGATTCTGTATCTGATTGAGCTTATCACGGTTTTCTTTTTTACGGTAGAATACATTCTGCGCCTTTGGACTTCTGATTATTTATATCCGGATAAAAAACCGTTACATGCTGCCTTTTGCTTTCTGTTTTCTTTAACCGGTCTGATTGATTTAATATCCTTTCTGCCCTTTTACCTGCCATTCTTTTTTCCGGCAGGAACCGTAGCATTCAGAATGTTTCGAATTGTCCGTATATTCCGTCTCTTTCAAGTCAATTCACGTTCCGATGCCTTTCATGTCATTGGAGAAGTATTCCGATCTAAAGTGAACCAACTGGCATCATCCGTTTTTATCATCTTTGTTATTATGATGGCTTCTTCTTTATGTATGTATGGTCTTGAACATCCCGTCCAGCCTGATGTTTTTAAAAATGCTTTTTCAGGATTGTGGTGGACAGTTTCCACATTAACCACCGTCGGATATGGAGATATTTATCCAATCACAGCTACCGGTCAGATTTTGGGAATTTTTATAACCTTTTTGGGAATCGGTATTGTAGCTATCCCAACCGGTATTATTTCCGCAGGTTTTGTCGAACATTATACAAAAGTCCAGAATGCACCGGATGGTGATCATGAATTTGATTTGCAGTTTATCGGTGTGGACATCACCAAAAATCATCCATGGGTCAATCACAAGATACGAAACCTTTCTTTGATTCCCGGCGTAATTCTTGCTGTTATTTATCGGAACAATGACATCATTATTCCCAAAGGAAATATAACCATCTGTGAAAATGACCATTTGATCATCGGTTCCCATAAACAGAAAAAGGATATTAATATATCCTTAAAAGAAATTTATATCAATCAAAATCACAAGTGGAAAGATACCTTGATTCGGGATCTTCCGATTTCCCGACAGACACTAATTCTTATGATAAAACGTGACAACCAAAATCTGATTCCGGATGGGGCTATGAGAATCCACTGCGGTGACCGGATACTTATATATCAAAAGGATAAAAACAGTCCTTTATAATATATATTTCTGTTAGGATGAAGGCAGTTATCTAATGAAATTTGTAAACACTTTTTCTTCCGCAACCGGGTGTTTGATACCGGATGCTTTTCCTGCTTCAATGCTCTTTAAAATCCATGCCATATTTTTTGCCAGTGTACGCATGGTCTGCATGCCTTCTTCATCCTTTAATACATCTTCGGGATTTGAACCGTGCACCATATTCCAATAGCAGGAAGAAACCAGAGGCATCTGATTAAATAAAAAGTATTTGTTCAGTACATCCAAAGTTGTGCTCGTTCCTGCACGTCTTGCAGATGCAATGGCTGCTGCCGGCTTGTACATCAAATCCTCTTTTGCAACGCCGAATAAGCGGTCTAAAAATGCCATGACTTCACCGGAAGGAGATGCATAATACACAGGACTTCCGACAATCAGACCGTCCGCATTTTTTACTGCCTCTGCCACTTCGCTGACAATTTGATTCATTTCTCCGTTGACTGCCTTTACACCGATATGGAATATTTCTGTTTCGATATTTTCTTTCTGAAATTCTTTTGCAATTTCCGTTAGCGCTGTATAGGTACAGCCTTTCTCTCTTCTGCTTCCGTTAATCAATACTACTTTCATGTTATCAGGTCGATCCTTTCATACGTAATTGAATCCGTTCGGATACGGATTACGGCTTTTTATAAAACATCTGATATCCTACCCATGCTAATGCCATTGCGGCAAATACATCCAAAACCGAATGTTGCTTGACAAAGACTGTCGAGAGAACAATCAGAACAGAAATCACGCAACAGGTCTTTTTCTGCCAGTTTTTTGTAAGAACCTTTTCACTCTTTAAGGCTGCTATCATTACAACAATCGAATTATACGCATGAATACTCGGTACCACATTGGTGGATGTATCACTGCGGTAAATCATCTGAACCAGCCGCACAAAAATATTGTCTCTTTCAAAATAACCCGGACGAATATCCAAACCGTTTGGGAATAAATAGGATATGATTATAAACAGTGTCATTCCCATATATAAATACTTTATCATCCGGATAAACTCTTCCTTATCTTTAAAAAAGAAAATCAGAAAAATCCCGACAATATAAGGAAACCAGATAAGGTAGGGAACGATGAAAATCTCAAGAAACGGGATTTTATGGTCTACCCCAATGGAAACAATGGTTACGTGCTGGTTTTTTTTTTCAATCAACATAAAGCAAAGCATATATAAGGGACAATACAAGGCTGTCCACCAGTATTTCATCTTTGCTTTCAACGAATTGCTCATGAAATCATCTCCATATTTACTATTAATTAAAGTGATAAATTTTCTGTGCCAGATTATATCCTTTTTCAATAATCTTATGCCTTGCACGTCCGTCTTTTTCTATGATTTTGGTTAAAATCTGTTTATGTACAATTTCATACATTTCTTCGCCACGTGCATGTAAATCCTGCCACAGAGCTTCTTTTTTTGCAAGGCTTTCGGGACTTCCTTCCCGAACCAGCAGAGCTGAGCTGACAGACAAAATCATTGCCAGATATTGTGCCATGTAATCCTGAAGCTTTTCATTTTCGATTTTTGATAAATCATGCATTTCTATCATCAGGCGATTTACATACAACTGCTGATCAATACGTCCAATCATAACCTTTTCATTGACAGACTGGTCAGCCCTTCCGATTTTGTAGTCATACAGATCCAAATCCATATAATACATCTTTTTTACAAACGGGAGCGGATAATATACAAAAAGGTTATCCACATAAAAAGTATGCTTGGGCAATTGCAATCCACATTCCTTTAACAATACCGTACGATATACAACAGCATGCATTAACAGATTGTGTCCTACTTTGAAACGACCGACATCTTCCCAGCTAAAAACTTCATTTTGGGGAAATGCACTTTTGTAATCAATTACAACTTTCCGGTGCTCCCCTTCCTTGTCATACATGTAATTTGCAATAAACATGTCTAATTGGCAGTCTTCTTCCTTGTATGACTGTAATGCTGCAAGCATACGTTTTAAGGAATCTTCATCCAGATAATCATCACTGTCCAATACTTTGAAATAAATTCCTTGTGCATGACTAAGTCCGCACATCACAGCATCTCCGTGACCACCGTTTTCTTTATATATGTAATGAACAATTTCCGGATATTCCGCTTCCAGATTTTTCCCCATTTCACCTGTTTTATCCGTTGACCCGTCATCAACAATTAAAACTTCCACTTCATTGCCGCCGGAAACTGCCGATAAAACCGCCGTCTTCATATAATCCTGCGAATTATAACAGGGGATGGCTATGGTGATTAACTTTTTTCCTAACAAGTTTATCTATCCCTTCTTTATTAAACTAATATAAACCGGTTTCTTTTATCCATTACAATTGATGTCGGTTATTCAGGCTAGTATAATTAAAACCAAAATTTATATTACCATAATTTGAAGGCACTCTCAATTTATTATTTATTACAATATTCTTAATTTTTTAGACATTTTTTATTTCTGTCGCTTTCTGTCATATTTACAAATTGCCAAACCAAAAAACTGTCGCGCCTACTCATATAAGCGCGACAGTCCTTTTATATTTTCCCTTTTCGGATTTTATATTTTATATATTTACATAATCAAAAATCTCAATACCGTCCATTTTACAAGATATCCATATCTTATAATCCAAATGCATCAACAATTTTTGAGAATTCTACAGAGTTGGAAAATCCTTTCATGACTTCATCACGGCTTTTTCCTTTTTTCAGATACTCCAACCAATAAGCCTTTCCTTCCGAATCGGAACCACGACCTAAGAATGTCTCGTATAGGGTTTCTACATACTCTTCATCCGATAATTCTTTGTTTACAAATTCTTTAGAATGGAAAAAGCTTTCGGTTACCTCTGCCGGAGTCATTTTCTTTTTGTTAATCAGATAACACCAGGTTTCCAATCCTGCTGTTTCGCCTTTTCTTTCCAAAGCTTTTGCATAATTTCGTAATACAAACTGTCTTACGTCTGCATTGTAAATGCTACTTCCATCCCGCTCCATCGTTCCTCTGGGAATATTGAATTCATCACATATTCCAGAAAATTCATCGGAATTTGCAAAGCATGACATCACGACGGTTCTGCTCTGTCCCTCTTCTAATGCTTTTAACCAATAAGCCTTTCCTTCCGCATCGGGTTTTCTTCCGAGAATGGTCTGATATAAATCATCCAAATACTCTTCATTTGTACGTTCCTTTGCCTGATATTCCTTGCTGGCAAAGAATTGATATGTAATTCCGGCTGCATCTATTTTTTGATCTACTAATTTATCACACCAATAATCCAATCCCTCTTCGTCAGAAGTCCGGCCTAAAGCCACGGTATACATACGGCTGACAAAATTTTCGGCATCTTCTCTGGAAACTGTCTGGATAAAGTCATCTTTTATATTTTTTACTGATTTTTTAATAATGGTGTAGGTAGAAAACTTCTCACTTGAGAAAGATGCCACAGTCTGTCCACCCTGATCATTAATATTCAACGGAATCTCCTGACATTCCCCATTATGGTCACGAACAAGTGCAAGCTCTTCATTATCTTCTACAGTAATATCATTCAATACCAGCTCAATATCAACCGGATTATTTAAATCAGTCAAATTATTTTTCCAGAATTTTTCTTCTGTTACTGCCAGTTCTCCTCGTTTTGCCTGTGCCTGCTCTTCCTCTGAAAGGTTTCCAGCCTTTGCCACAATCTGATCAACTTCAATATTTAAGGATGCAACAGCTTCACCATCGACTACTGCAAGCGCTTTTGTATCATCATATCCGGTATCATCCTTTATCGTTAAAGCCAGATTTCCGGAATCTACAACATCCGCTGTACCATCAATCGTGGCAGATGTAACTTCTTGTGCATCTCCTACATCCACAACATCCGCTGCTTCTTCAAACAGTGCCTGGAAATGAATGTTTGATGTAATTTGAAAAGAAAACTTACTCTGTGTTCCTGCATCAGGTGTTAATGGCATACCATTTAGTGTCGCTGCCAGAATCTGGTATCCGGGGTCCGGCGTCAACATTACCGTTGCAATTGCATTTACCGGTATATTACACTGACCACTTGCTTTCTCTGCAGCTTCCAACATCTGCTCTGCGGTATATTCCCCATGAGGGCCATCGTATCCGGGACGCAATAGATCATTACCCATATCATATCCGGCTTTGGCTATTTTAACTACCATATTTGCATCCAGATTTGGATCTGCTGTCCATCCCGGCTCATTCGAATAATAAACCTGACTTCCGTCCTCACTGGTTACCTTTACTAATTCTACGGTTCCATTCTCAACCCAGCTGTCATCTGAAACCTGATCTCCGGCAGCTGCAACTTCTCCTTTATATTTTGCATTCCACCAGGATACATTTTTCCGGCTGTCAAAAGGAAGCAGGCATCGAATTGCATATGTATTCATGTCCAGATTGGATATGTCCAAAATGAGACCATCAATCGGAACATCCTGTTGGACATCGGGATCATATGCTTCACTATTTTTTAAATAGTCTTCCCATTCGCGATTTCTATCATCACTAAAATTTTTCCATCCCTTATCATGATAACTCCAGTATTTCAGTTGATTAAGTGCATTATCTTCTCTCTGCCAGTTTCTCTGATTATCTTTAGCGTAAATCTCAAATCCCAGATGATTGCCTCCGAGATCTCTTCCGGTTTTAATTTTTACATATCTATTTCCGCCAGTTGAGATACCAAATAATGTGCCTTTATTTTGTTCTGTAACGCTCGACAGACAATTTTCTACCGTTAATTTATCAAGTGTAACCGGAGTGGTATATGAATTATCAGCATTTGTTGTAGAAAACGAATAAGAGATATCTCCTACGGAATTGCCAACCCACTGGGAAAGAATATTGATACCGGGTGCTAAATACTGGGTATACTGATCTTCCCAGGAGCCACCACCATTATTTGGGTCGTTGCCACCACCTTCACCACCCGAAGAATTATTATTGTTTTCTTCAAGTTTTATCGCATACTCTAGTGGAGAACCATTATTATTACTAGTCGTAAAGGTGTAGGTATTTGTATTGGGATCCCATGTTCCTTCATAAGCCTCACCGGCATCTCCCGATAAGCCTTCTTTCACTCTAACCTCAATGTTACGACCGCCTTTGGGAGCAACTCTAATTTTAACCGTACTTCCTACCGTAATGTCCGTAATCACTTTGTTCGTATCATTTTGAGACACAGTATTAAAATCAATTTCTGAACCACCATCAATTGAATAAAAAACATCTGCCTTGTCAAATTCAGAAGTAGCAATGTAAATACTATTCGTTCCTGCCGCTTTTACCGATATCGCCGGCAAAATTGAAAACACCATAGCCAGACATAAAAACATGGCTATGCATTTTTTCATTCCGTTTCTCATCTTTTTCCCTCCTACAGTTTATAATGTATGTATCAGAATCACATCATTGCTCTGCAAAATTTGCAATTCTATTTATTAAGAAATATATCATTTTTTGCAAATGAATTTAAAGCACATTCCCACTTTTGTCATTTGCCTGTTTTGACAATTTCACTTTCCTTACAGCATGCTATCTTTTATAATAGAGTTGTATGGTATCAATAATCTAAATTGTACCTAACTCAAACATATGCATATGGATAAAGGTTGCCACAAAGGGGATTTTTATATGACTTTTCAGGATTTGTTTAACAAATATATTGACAGATTGGGCTGCAGTATCAAGGAATTGTCCGATGCATCGGGGTTGTCTGCATCTACCATCAGTCGTTATAAGACCGGTGAGAGAAAACCGTTTGCCGACAGCGCGCAATTACAAAGTCTGGTAAACGGCATCGTGCAGATTGCAACAGATAAAAATATTCCTGATATCAAAGAAAAAGAGGTTTATTTTGAACTAAAAAAGGCTTTAACGGACCAGACAGACCAATATGATGCTTTTTCCAAAAACTTCGCAACGATTTCCGATTCCATCAAAATCAATATGAAAGAGTTAGCAACTGCTATAAATTTTGATCTTTCTTATCTGTACCGTATCCGCTCCGGTCAAAGACATCCCAATAATTTGAATGCCTTTGCAAACTTGTTGTGTAACTATATCTTAAAACACCATGCAGATCAAGGCGCAAAAGACTTTTTTGCCGGCTATACAGGCTGTGACGTTTCGGACTTATCTAATGAAAGAGCCTTTGCATCCTGTATAAAAGATGCTCTCTTTTTAAATCATACAGATACTACTGACAAACAGATGGAAACCTTTTTAAAAAAGCTGGATGATTTCAATCTGGATGAATATATCCGTGCCATTCATTTTGATAAACTCAAGGTTCCCCATGTTCCCTTTTATTTTCCCGTTTCCAAGACATACTACGGAATTGAGCAGATGCGCCAGGGAGAGTTGGATTTTTTTAAGGCAACGGTATTATCAAAATCTTACGAACCGATCTTTATGTGTTCCGATATGCCGATGACAAAGCTTGCAGAGGATATGGACTTTAATAAAAAATGGATGTTTGCCATTGCGATGGCTTTGAAAAAGGGGCTCCATTTGAATATTATCCACAATGTTGACAGATCTTTTGAAGAAATGATGTTAGGACTTGAAGCATGGATTCCGTTATATATGACCGGGCAGATTTCACCTTATCATTTCAAAAATATTTCCACGGAGATTTATCATCATTTTACCTATGTATCCGGCGTGGTCGCACTTTCCGGTGAATGTATTGACGGATATCACGAAGATGGCAAGTATCATCTGAGTACAGGCAAAGAAGAATTGGCTTATTTTCATAAAAAAGCCGACCATTTGCTGCAAAAAGCATCTCCTTTAATGGAGATTTATACAAAAGACGATGCCTCTCGTTTTGAAACTTTTTTGAAAAAAACAGCAGAAGAAGAAAACGATCAATACAATATTTTGTCTTCGCTTCCTATTTATACATTGTCAAAGGAGCTTTTATTGCAGATTATGCAAAATGAAAACCTATCAGATGAAGAAACTTCTTCCATTCTGCGTTTTTATGAACAACAGGTTGCGCATACCTTGTACTCTTTAAAACAAAACAGGATTACGGATGATATCCCGTTAATATCCCGGGAAGAATTTTCAAAAAATCCTCTGATTCTCCCTCTTTCGAGACTGTTTTTTGAAAAAGAAATCGCCTATACTTACGATCAATATGTACAACATATAAACCTTTCAAAGGAATTTGCACAAAAACATGAGAATTACCATTTAAAACTAAATGAAAATCCGGTATTTTGTAATATTCACATACAGATTATACCGGATTGCCGTGTTTTGATTTCTAAAAGCAAAATGCCGGTCATCCATTTTGCAATTTATCATCCGAAAATGGTTCATGCCCTGCAAAACTTTATTGCACCTGTGTTTTTATAATGTGAATAAAGAAAGTACCTATGACAGAGTTTTCCATCATAGGTACTTTCTTTTTACACACACTCGAATTACGGATGATTTCTGATATTCCTCAATCTGTGCAAATAGCAGAATATCAACTATTTTACTTCTTCAAATCTGACATTGCGGATGCAAATCGTTGCAGTTGAACCCTGTGCACCCATGTTGAATTCCAGACGACCTTCATTGTCATCTTTTTCTGTCATATCAAATTCAAAGGAATACTCTTTCCAGTCGGTTGTTAAGTTTACGGTTGTATCAGGATAATATCTGATCCAGTCTACATACGGAGCTGTTATAGCGACTTTCATTTCTCTTTCTTCTTCAGCCATTGCCTCGTATGTCACTTTATACTTTTTACCTTGGTACACGGGGATTGTCCAATGAACCAACTGAACAGAATATTCTACGTCACCTTCTGCTTCGGATGTAATTTCAATCATACCATCTTTGATGGTAGCTGCACCCTTACCATTTTGAGCAAGTAAAAACTTCCTATCTACATCATCATTCAAATCTTCTGATTCATCAGAAAAATCACTGTTGTTGATATAGTTGCCGTCTGCATTTGCTTCACGGAATACTTTTTCCGGTTTTGATACATTGGTATCATATTCATCCTTCTGATATACTCTGACATAATCAATTTCGAATTTTGCATTGTCAAAATCCGTTGTTTCATCCGGGTTTCCCGGCCATGTACCACCGACAGCCAAGTTCATCTGTACAAAGAAAGGTTAATCAAAAGGTGCGGGATAAGGCTGCTCCTCTCCATCTGCAGTAGCTGTAAACCAATCATTTACAACTAACTGTTCCTCTCCGTCAATATACCATCTGATTTCACCGGGTTCCCATTCTACAGAATATTCATGGAACTCTTCAGAAAAAGAACCTGTTGACAAGGTCTTTACAGCCTGTTGCTGTGCATGAGGTTCGCCATAATGAATGGTCGTATATGCAGTATCTGTCTCATTTCCGAGCACTTCCATAATGTCGATTTCGCCACATTTTGGCCATTGTCCATAATGCTCTTCATCCTGAGGCATCATCCAGATTGCCGGCCATAATCCCTGTCCTTGTGGAACTTTAGCACTTGCCACTACTTTTCCGTATGTAAAATCTACCTTATTCTGACTGTTTACTTTTCCGGAGGTGTAATAGTCTTTTCCGTCTTTTTCAGTCTTAACTGCTTTTAAAATCAGTTTTCCGTCTTCTACATAAATAACAACCGAATAGTATTATCTCATAAACTGTTTCTGCAACGGGAATATAATTATTCACATTTATCCTATGAAAAAGAATTGAACTTTTATAATGCTGTAAAGTCAGGAGATACGGAGCTTTTGAAAGAAATTATGCTTCCACTCAAAGATGCGCAATTGGGAACCTTATCTCCCAACCCGGTACGCAATATAAAATATCATCTCATTGTTACGATTGCTTTGATTACCCGCTTTTGCATGGAAGGCGGACTGGCTCCCGAAACAGCATATACCCTGAGCGATTTATATATTCAGCAGGTAGATTCCTGCCAAACGGAAGAGGAAGTCAGTATTCTTCACCGAAAGATCGTGTTTGAATATGCAAACCGCATGAAGACAATAAAAAACCAGCCTGTTATTTCAAAGCCGGTAGTATTGTTGATGGATTATATCTATGATCATTTAAACGAAAAAATCAGTTTAGATGACATTTCCAAGGAATTGTCGATGAGTAAAACGTATTTATGCGCCCTTTTTAAAAAAGAGTGCAGCATGACCATTGGTCAGTATATTAACAAATTAAAAATCGAAAGTGCTTCTAATATGCTGATTTATGCAGATTTCTCCTGTTCAGAGATTAGTAACTATTTTGGTTTTTCTTCCTGCAGTCATTTTATCTCATCTTTTAAAAAACAAATCGGAATGACACCGAATGAATACCGAAAACATTTCTATCGGCATCATTTCGACACAAATGATTCCGCCTATCCGGAATCCGATTTGGCAGCTTCTCTGAAATAATATCAAATATCAGATAAAATAAAAATGCCCCGAACCCTTTTATAAGAATCCGAGACACTTTTTTAGATGCTGGTGACCGGAATCGAACCGGTACGATGTCGCCACCACAGGATTTTAAGTCCTGCGCGTCTGCCAGTTCCGCCACACCAGCATGGAATGGATGGAGGTGGATTCGAACCACCGAAGCAAGTTGCAGCAGATTTACAGTCTGTCCCCTTTGGCCACTCGGGAATCCATCCATTTAAGGCACTTTTTCAAAGCCCTAACAATATAAATTTATAACACAGTTTATTTGGAATTGCAAGTTTTTTTTACATAAAACAATGCCATTCCGACGCCATAAACCGACACCTTTTTTCAAGCCTTTTTATATGTCTTTACTGGCGGAAGCGAAGCACCACCGCTGATTTTTTCGGTAACAAAATCCGCAGTTTTCCGCCCACAACCGGACATTTCACGATGTCGGTGGTAAATCCGCTTTCATCTGTCTTTATAATCCGCTCCATTTCACATTCTCTGGGAATTCCGGACTCCCATACCGAATATTCACGGTCTAATTCATAATCATTGTTATTTACTAAGGTAATATAGTGATCTCTGTCATAAAAACGGACAAATCCAAGCAGATTATAATCTCCAACCAGATATTTTAGACTTCCGAATTTAAAGGCATCGCTTTCTTTATGAATCCGAATCATGGCCTTGTGAAATTCTATCAGGTCATGGTCTTCATTTCCCCAGGGATAGGTACGTCTGTTATCCGGGTCGGTAAAGCCGCATACACCCGCTTCATCACCATAATATATCGTCGGCGCTCCTGCCCAAGTCATCTGTATGGTAACAGCTTCACGCATAACTGCTTTATTGACACCCTCATTGGCGGCTTCCGGTCCCATGGTATTGACACGGCCTACCCGCTTGTTGGTTCTTGTTAAAAACCGGGAATGGTCGTGATTGGAAAGCTCGTTCATGGCAATATGGAACGAATCACCGGAAAATGCGGCTCCGTGATAGTGCATGGCACTCCAGAAACTGTCGGCATTACCATACAAATCTTCTCTGTAATCATCACTGTGCTTCTGCATTCCGGTCAAAAACCAGGTGATCGGTTCCATAAAGGCATCGTAATTCATGACAGTGTCCCACTCGCCATTTTCAATCCATTCTCTCGGACTGCCATAGTGTTCGGCTAAAACGATCGCTTCCGGGTTGGCTTCCCGCACCGCTTTATGAAAATCTTTCCAGAACTGATGATTAAACTCCGGCGAATGACCTAAGTCTGCTGCGACGTCAAGGCGCCATCCGTCTGCCTTGTACGGAGGGGATACCCATTTTTTTCCGATATATAAAATATAATCATATAACTGTCTGGAACCTTCGTAATTGAGCTTTGGCAGTGTATCATGTCCCCACCAGCCATCATAAGTAGGATTATAGGGCCAGCGGTTTTGTTCATAAAAATGGAAATAATCTCTGTAAGGACTGTCGGCTGAAATATAAGCTCCCTTTTCATATCCTTCAAAATTTTCATAAATGCGCTCGCGATCCAGCCATTTGTTGAAGGAACCACAGTGGTTAAACACACCGTCCAAAATGACTTTCATTCCCCGTTTATGGGCTTCTTCTACAACCTTTGCAAACAATTCATTGGATGCTTCTAAGTTTTCTTTGTTGGCAATACGATTAATATACCGGGTAGCATCTTTGTTGTCTTTTTGCCAAGGCTCCAGCAAATTACCCGTGTCATTGACAATCTTACCAAAGTGCGGATCAATATAGTCATAGTCCTGAATATCATATTTATGATTGGAAGGTGATACAAATAACGGATTGAAATAGATGACATCGATTCCTAAATCCTGCAAATAGTCCATTTTATCCATAACACCCTGTAAATCGCCACCATAAAACTCTCTGACACCCATCGTTGCCGGATATTTATTCCAGTCTTCCACTCGGGTTACATGTTCACCGATGTAATTATATTCATCTGTCAGAACGTCATTGGAAGGATCTCCGTTATAGAAGCGATCCACGTAAATCTGATACATCACGGCACCTTTTGCCCATCTTGGCACATGATGCCCGGGAACAATCACAAATTTATAATACTCTTCCACATTTTTGACAACGCCGCGAAAATCATAGACACAGGTAAGCTTTCCCGCACTCACCTCAAAATAGTAAGAAACCTTTTCATCATCCAGTTCGAGCTCATACTCATACCAGTCAAAAAGGTCATCACTTTTATACTTCATCATCAAATGTTTTTCATTTTTACAGACAAAGTATACTTTATCAATATTATTTTTTGCTGCACGGAATTTAATGGTTACGATACTGTAAGGATTTGGATCCGGGGGGCAGACAAATTCGGATGACATATCCGAAAACAAAGCCCTTTTATTGAGAACAGGCCGCATGCCTGACATATAAGTCTGATTATTTTGGATTCTGGATAAATCGCTGTATAGCATTGAAAAACACCCTCCATAATTACCCCATATATTGTATATAATATCATATTTACCCTTGTCATGCTACTATATAGTTTTATTTTTTCTTTTTTGGATTTGTATTTTCAATATATATCTTTGCCGCCTCATACTTCGGTTTCTAGTCTTTCTAAGCGACATGCTCACAAAATATTATGAAATGACCGGTTTCAAAACTCAGACTTCGTCTTCGGACAGTTGAAACCGGTCATTATTTTGTTCGCTCATGCCGCTAAGAAAGACACGAAACCTTGTAAAAGTCGACGGCAAAGATATATATTGAAAATACAAATCCAAAAAGAAAATTTCTTTATAAAAAGGAAAAAAGACAGCGGTCGCACAGCTGTCTTTTTCGAGAAGGTATTTCTTTTGGGGTATAGCAAAAAACTATGTAATGTATTGGGGGGTTACAAGTATATTCTAACAAATATCTGAAAATAATCTACTCTCACGTTTCACAAACATTACAAAGGTTTTGGTTGTTTTTTGTACATGTTGCACAAATTCGGTGCGTTTTATTCTACATTACGGCCTTCAAAGAGCTCTGCAAACTCTTCCATGGTGATGCGTTCTTTCTCAAGAAGAAGCTCTGCACAGGCATGAAGCACATCTTCATTTTCCAAAATCAGCTCTTTTGCTTTTTGGTAACAGTCATCCACAATGGCTTTTACTTCCGCATCGATCATACCGGCAACCTGTTCACTGTACGCTTTGGTATGGGCCAAGTCACGACCGATAAAGACGTCGTCACCGTTTTCATCGTAATTGATCGTTCCGATATTTTCCGACATACCATAACGGGTTACCATACGACGGGCCGTTTCGGTTGCTTTTTTAATATCACTTGATGCACCGGTCGTGATATCATCAAAAATAATTTCTTCGGCAATTCGACCACCAAGGGAAACCATAATCTCATGGAGCATCTTTCCTTTGGTAAGAAACATTTCATCTTTTTCGGGTAAGGGCATGGTATAGCCTGCCGCACCCAGACCGGTCGGTATAATGGAAACTGTATAAACCGGTCCGACATCCGGAAGTACATGGAATAATATTGCATGTCCCGCTTCATGATATGCTGTAATTTTCTTTTCCTCATCCGAAATGATGCGGCTTCTTTTTTCCGTGCCGATTCCGGTTTTGATAAACGCCTTTTTGATATCCTCGGCGCTGATAAAAATGCGACTTTCTTTTGCTGCATTAATCGCTGATTCATTTAAGAGATTTTCCAGATCCGCACCGGTGTAACCGGCCGTTGTACGTGCAATATGGGTTAAATCCACATCATCTAAAAGTGGTTTATTTTTGGCATGAACCTTTAAGATCTCTTCTCGTCCGCCGACATCCGGAGGTCCGATGACAATCTTTCTGTCAAAACGGCCGGGACGCAAAATGGCAGGGTCCAAAATGTCCACACGGTTTGTTGCTGCTAACACAATAATGCCGGTATTTTCCTCAAAACCGTCCATTTCTACCAATAACTGGTTTAAAGTCTGTTCTCTTTCATCATGTCCGCCACCCATACCGGTTCCACGTTTTCTGGCAACGGCATCAATTTCATCAATAAATACAATACAGGGATGGTTCTTTTGCGCATCCTCAAACAGGTCTCTGACACGGGATGCACCGACGCCGACAAACATTTCCACGAAATCCGAACCGGAAATCGAAAAGAAGGGAACGCCTGCTTCTCCGGCAATGGCTTTGGCCAATAACGTTTTACCGGTTCCGGGAGGTCCTTCTAACAGAATACCTTTTGGGATTCTGGCGCCGACTTTTGTATACTGTCCCGGATTTTTTAGAAAGCTGATGATTTCTTCAAGCTCTTCCTTTTCTTCTTTTAATCCGGCAACATCTTTTAAAGTCGTTTTATTATTATCTCCCATTACCATACGGGCCCGGCTTTTTCCAAAATTCATCATTTTGTTGCCACCGGCACCTCCACCTGCAGATGCATTGATTAACATCATAAAGATAATCAGACAGACAACTGCAATCAAGATTGGCATAGCGATGGATTTAAACCAGGTATCCTGCGGAATGTTATCCCGCATGACAAAAATATCATTTTCTTCCAGCAAATCTTCCATCTCTTCCACATCCGCTACATAAAGAACCGCCGTAGTTCCGTCGCGAAACAGAATTTCTAAGCGACCGCTGGGAGTCTGTGTATTGGGGATGATTTCAACCTCACTGATGTTACCATCCTCGATATCCTGTTTAAACTGTGCCCTCGTATAATCACGGGGCGAACTTTTTCCCATTTCAATAAAAATGGAAATAATCAATAACACTACAATGGCGATTAAAATAAATCCCATTCCTTGTCTTTTCTTTTCCAATGACTTACTCCTCTACTTCCAAAACACCTACATAAGGTAAATTTCGATATCTTTGTGCATAATCAAGACCATAGCCGACAACAAACAAGTCCGGTATTTCAAAACCGGTATAATCCGCATTGATATCCACAACCCTGCGATCCGGCTTATCCAAAAGCGCGCAAAGCTTTAAAGATTTTGGATTGCGTTGTCTAAGGTTATCAAGCAGATAACTGAGCGTTCTTCCGGTATCCACGATATCCTCAATCACAATGACGTTCTTTCCGACAATCGATTCTTCCAAATCTTTTTTCATAATAATTTTTCCACTGGATACGGAGCTGTTCCCATAGCTTGAAACGGACATAAAATCCAATGCCACAGGGACGGTAATCCGCTTTGCCAGTTCACATGCAAAAAAACAGGCTCCTTTTAAGGTACATACTAAAAATACTTCTTCGCCTTCATAATCTTTGCTGATCTGGGATCCCAACTCGGCAATGCGGGCATCAATCTGTTCTTCACTCAACAGAACGCTGATCTTGTTGTTCATCACGTATTCTCCTCTTTCACTGTAATCTCCAAAACCTGTCTGGTTTCATCCGTAACTTTATAATATTCGCTAATCCGGTATCCGATAATCCACATAATATGGTCGCCATCCGCAATCAGAGGAATCCGATCTCTCATTGCAAGGGGAATTTTTTCATCCACCATATAATCTTGCAGTTTTTTTCTTGCTGTTTTCGTACAAAAAAAATAATCACCGCGTTTCCGATACCGCAATGTGGCAGTTTCTCTTATTTTATCATAATCAAACCACTTCGTATAGTTTCCTCTCGGTACATTCTGATCTTTTTCATAGGAAAAAATTCTCATTTCCACAACCGAATCTATAGCTTCTTTGATATCCGAATTTGAGACATCACATTCCTTTTCCAAATAGAGATGATGCTGATCAACATATGCCTTGGTATGATATAATAGACAGATTTTCTTTCCACTCTGCCCTTCCAAAAGATTCAAAACAGACTGTATATGTTGTCTGGTAATATCTTTCTTTTTTTGACAACAGAAAGAATACATACGGTATGTCAGCTCCTGCTTCATATAGGGATGTTGTTTTTTCAACCAATCGATAGCAATCCGACACCCGGATTGGGTTGGTTCAACATATTCAGTAAAAAGCCTTTCTGCCTCTTCATCCAAATACTGCAGTGCCAACTCTACACTTTCGGCACTTGCACATATATGCTCTGTCACACAGGTACAGATTTCTTTTTCCGCAATCGGAAGAATCTCATGACGGATACAGTTTCTGGAAAAAACCGTATCATAATTACTCTGATCCGTCACGTAGGAAATCCCATTTTTTGTAAGGAATTCCTCTATCTGACTGCGTGTCACACAAAGTAACGGTCGGATAAAACAATCTCTTATGGGCTGCATTCCCCTTAACCCACGCAGGCTGCTTCCCCGAAACATCTGGAAAAGAACGGTTTCTGCCTGATCGTTTTTATGATGTGCCAAAGCAATCTTTTTTTGACTATCGGCCTCTTGTTCAAATACCTGATATCGAAGAATTCTGGCCGATTCCTCAATTCCGGTATGATGCTCTTTTTGATAGGAAAGTACATCGATTTTTTTGATGCAACAGGGCACCTTCCATTTATCACAAAGCTCTTTTACAAAAGCCTCTTCCATATCCGATTCTTTCCGCAAACCATGATGAATATGAATGGCAGAAAGTGTAAATGGAATTTCTTTTTTTAACTGACATAGCAAGTACAACAGACAGACAGAATCAGCTCCCCCGGATAATCCGACAACGATATGGTCGTCGGGATGAATCATATGAAATTGCTTGATAAATTGTTTCACTTTTGTGATCATATTATTATTCTCTATCTGACCGGAATTTTTCTTCTTTGCCTTTGTATCACATTATAACGCAAAATCAGTTGTTGGCAAAGATACCAAAAACAATCACCGTCATATCATCGCGGATTCTTCCTCCGGCTTTGGTAATGGCCGCATTAATAATCATCACTGCCATTTGTCTTGGATTTTCAAAGGACAAATCTGTCAAGAATTCTTTTAGGCATCCTACGTTCCCATCCAAAGTATAGTCTGATGAAAACGCATCCACAACCCCATCCGTCATCATAATGAGGTAATCTCCGTCTTCTAAACCATAGGCATTTTCATCCGGCTCTTCCTTGGAAAAAACACCAAGAGGTAATGATTCGCCGGAAACGGTCCAGATATGCTTTCCTCTTTTTATAAAAGAAACTCCCCCTCCGTATTTTAAAAACCGGCAAGTCCCCTGATATAAATCAATTTCACAGGTATCTAAGGTAACGGTATGGTCTTCTGTGCTGTTCAAGCAGATCAAAGAGTTGAGTAAAGTTCCTGCTTTATCTACATGAAATCCGGTCTCCATAAATTTATCAAGCAAATCCAACAGTCTCTCACTGTCTTTGGCCGCCTCTTCTCCGGATCCCATTCCGTCGGAAATGGCGATTAGCTGTATTCCTCTGGCATATTCCCGAATTAAATAACTGTCTCCGGATTCGGATTCATTTTCTTTTTTCGCCCTTGCAACTCCATCCATAATATAATAATTGACCTCTTCTTCAAAAACCAGAAGCTTTGCTTTTTCATGAACAAAGGTTGGATTTGCTTCATTCGACCGCAGTTTGCGATGACAAAGATCCGAAAGATATTCCATCAGCTCATCCGTATAAAACATTTCATCGACACGTGCTTTTATTTTCATTCCGATTTCTAAATGTTCTTCTATTTCCACAACATACAATTCTTCAATAATTAAGTCATTTTCTGTTAATCCTTTTTCAATTTTTCTTTTCAACCGTTCTAAAAGACCGGATGTCGCATAAGTTTCATTCGCCAGTTCTTTTAATGCATCCGCCGTTTCCGATAACTGATCCGCAAGCAGACTATTATGCTCCTGTCGCGTTTTTAAAAGATAGAGCTGCATACCCGCCTCCATATCCGGAGATTGTATTTCATCCTCAAAGCTTCCGGCTATTTCTTGAAGAGTATCTGCATAAAGAATTAGACGTTTCTTTCCATATTCCGGTAAAATATTATGCTTTTCCTGTTGTAAAACACTCCGCTTCATAAACACCACTCTTTTCCGTTTTCTTGTTATTATAGTGGACAAGCTGTAAAAAAAATGTCATTTTGAGGCGGGGGAATAGAAAATTATATATCTTTGTCGCCTTGTACTTCGGTTTTTAGCATTTCTATGCGGCATGCTCACAAAATATCTATTAAATGCCCGGTTTCAAAACTCAGACTTCGTCTTCAAACAGTTGAAACCGAGCATTCTATTTTGTTCGCTTATGCCACTAAGAAATGCACAAAACCTTGTAAAAGCCGGCGAACAAAGATACATAATTTTCTGTTAAAAAAACTTGCTATATTTGTATATTCTTTCCAAGAATACAAATCCAAAAAGAAAAATAAATAAGACATAGATTTAAAGTTGTATAACTACTAAATCCATGTCTTATTTCATCTTAAATACGATTTCGCCTTCCCGAACCAGTCCCAGTTTTTCTTTTGCAACTTCTTCGATATAGGCTTGCGTCTGTGTATACTTTTTAAATTCTTCCAGTTCCGTAGATCTGTTTTCTTCTTCTGCAATCTGTGCATCCAGTGCTGCTTCTGTTGACAAATATTCCTGCTGCTTTTGCTTTAGTGTATAACTGTTTACGGAAATAACCGCTAAAAGCATCAATACGACCGCCGAAACCAGAAACATACCGAAACGATTTTGCCGCTTACCGCGGAAAGCGACTTTTTTTCGTGATTTTCGTTTCATGTTGACCCCTCTTACAAGTCTCTTTTTTGCGTTTACATAATATTATCTTAAACTTTTTTATGTTGCCCGTCAACTTCTTTTTTAAGAGTTTTCGAAATTTTTTTAGTTCCCTTTTTGCTTTACCGAACATGCGTTTTATCATTGTTTTAATGGGTTTAAAAAGGAAACGGAGACATCGACATACCACATCTAGTATTTTTTTGAGAATTGTTGACATAATTTCCACTATATATTCTCCAATCGAATATTTATACACCAACATTCCCAATGCAACACCCGCTATTAAAAACCAGCGTATGATCCCATTATTCGTTTTATAAAGCATATAAAATAAAAAAATACCGGCTCCGGTCCAGAAAAAAATGTCTTCCAGCGCAATCCAGAAATTCCCATGACGGAACACCCTTCGAAAAATCCGGAATACATCATATACCATGGTAATGACGATACCGGACAAAAAACAATATAATAAAAAACGACTTTCTTCTACAATCTGCTCACTCATTATTTAAACAGCTTTCCGAAAAAAGATTCTCCTTTTTGACCCATACCGGATAATTCAGAATAGGTCAGGCTGTCAATCTGCCCTTCCACATCCACTTCTCCTTTTTCCAGAGAAAGGCGGTTTACATGCAGATTGTTTCCCTTAATCATCAACATCCCCTGATCGGTTTCCAATAAAATTTCTGCCAAATCAAAAGAGAGCACATCACTGACTCCGCTGACCATACAGACATTGCGGTTATTTAACATCAGCTTGTGTGCTCTCTTATTCGTTGTTTCTTCCATAATCAATCCTCCCGGTGTATATAAAATGGTGGGCATACACTTTGACCGCCTCGGCTGCCATGACGAAATACCCCATTTCATATATATTCTCATCCCGGACAGATTATTCCTAAAGATATTCAAACATCTCTTTCGCCTCTTCTTTTTTTACCGTATCAACAACTTCCAAAACCCGGACACTGACATCCTTATTCCCAAAATTAATGGTTATTTTGTCGCCCACCTTTACTTCGCTTCCGGCTTTGGCTACCTTGTCGTTGATCAACACCCGCCCTGCATCACAGGCTTCATTTGCCACGGTTCTTCTTTTGATTAAGCGGGATACTTTTAAATATTTGTCTAATCGCATAAAAAAATCTCCTCGTTCGTCAAATGCAATTGTGCAAGC
>JAEDFR010000081.1 GCA_016297945.1 Lachnospiraceae bacterium
TTCAAATAATTTACCGTACAAAAAAAGAAGCAAAAGACCTTTGGTCTAATGCTTCTTTTTTGGAAAATTTTAGATTAAAAATTCGAACGATTTTGGAAAATCGGGGACGAAGATAATCATTTTCATCACTCCAGTTCATTTACCCTTTTATTTCATACCGTGATATGGTAGATAATTGGTACATTCTTTGCGTATCTTTTGATACGCTTTTCATCCTGTCCGTATCGTCCAAAAGCTAGTGTACCCAAATTGTACCCAACGGACATGATTAGATTATAACCTTTTTATATATATTGGTAAATGATTTGTTTTATGCTGATAACATATTATTCCTCTTTGTACAGAATTGCACTTCATTAATAGGATTGAGATATTAAACTAAAATTTAACACTCTAATGAAATCGTTAGGGAGCGAGAGGGCAGTCGTAATGGATATATACATTGTATCCGCTATGATTTGTTTCACCTTTTTCACCGACGGGTGCTGTGCACCACCTCGCAAACACCAAAATAATATCCGGATCATTGAAATTTACATATACTTCCGACGCACTTTCGTTGCTGACCAGCGTACCGCTTGGAATCGTATCATGTCCAGAGAATTCAGCTATACCGGCAGAAACAAAGCCGTCAAGTGCTTCGCCCTCAATTCGAATACCATAGGTGCTTTCCATCTTATTGTAATATTCACTGCTCACATCAGGATTATTACCGTAATAATCTGCGCTCCACATAGAGATGTAATACTCGCCGTTGTAACAAACAAGGTCTTTTCCCCGAATCCGTTCATCCACATAACGAACATAAGCGCCGTGAGGTTCTGTTCTATTTAACGTTCCTGTCGCGTCAACAGTCCCATCTGTCGAAACCTCCTGGTAAACATAGATCCATTCCGGCACATCAGGATTTGTAAAATAGGAGCAGGATTCAAAGCCTCCAACCGCAGCTTCTCCAGCTTTAGCAAATCCCTCCGGCAGTTCATCTGTTACTGCGAGATGAGACGATATAATATAGGTTGTGCTGTTTACAATAAGAGAGGCTGGACCATCCATTTCATTAGGCGATTCTGGCTGACGATGAGATATTGATGGAATTGCAACGGCTACTACCAGACAAAGGCAGGCAGCAATAGTTGCCCATTTTGACCATCTTGGTGCAAATAATTTCTTTCTTTGCTTTGCTTCTTCAATAATACTGTCGTCAGTTTCACCAATCATATCAAGTAAATCATTAGCCTTCATAATTAGTAGCCCTCCTTTTCGAGCATTGTACGCAGTTTATTTCTTGTACGATACAACATAGATTTAACCTTGCTCTCAGAATAGCCAAATTGCTCAGCAATATCAGAAATGGAATTCATATACCAGTAACGGCACATGAACACCTGACGTTCAAGTCGTGGTAATCCTGCTAGAAAAGCATTGAGTTTTTTCTGCAGTTCCTGACGCTCAATTTCAGTCTCAACATCATCATTACCTGATACGCACTCATCCAATTCATCAAGAGCAAGTGTCATTTCACCTCCGCCACGCTTATCAGCAATATGTTTTCTCCATAGATCAATTGAGATTCGACGGGTAATCTTTCCTAAAAAGGTTGAAAGAATGGAAGGACGATGAGGCGGCATAGACTGCCATGCATCATTGTATGTATCGTTTACACATTCTTTTGCATCTTCATCATTCAAAAGAATATGGTAAGAAATACTGTGCAGATACTTTCCGTACTTTGATGCAGTTTCGTTAATTGCACTTTCATTTCGCTGCCAGTACAAATCAACAATACGATTATCCTCCATTCGATCACCTCCCTCGTTAAGATTTTATTTGAATGGCCCTTCGTATATCTACTCGTAGAAAATCGGGGGGCGTTGCATGCAAATGATAAATAATTATTATTTTTTCAAAAAAGACAGTCCGTTTAAAGACTGCCGTTCAATAACAAATTAAAATTTATTATTCATCCAAATAAAAAAAGCATCGAAACTATCCCGCATTTAGATGGATAGCTTCGATGCACTCTGATAACTATATATAAATATTACTAATTATTCTGATTATGCCTCTGCTATAAAATAACCCTCTAAATACAACCTCTGTTTCATGGCTATATTATAGCAGTAGCACCTCTTCTTATAAAGTTAATTTTTTATATTGCAATACCTTTCCTTTTTTGAATTTCATCCTTTGTCCTTGTAGCTTCTCTTTCAGCAACTATCAACTTCTTTTCTTTAAGCTCACTCTTCATCGATTTAGGCTTCAATGATTCCTTAAATTCTTCAAGAAGTCCCTTCAATTTCAAAAATGTTTCTGTCTTTGATAGCTTGTCCTTTAATATCTGTATCTGACTAGTGAGTTTATCAATTTTCCCCTGCATCAGATCAATATCCCTATCATATGCCTCATTCAGTTTTTCAAGAGTACCGGAAGCCTGAGCCATATCCATAATACGTTCAAAATCTTTTTCAGATATCTTGATGGATGCCTCACCGCCAAGAATTACAGGAAGTGATTTTGTCCTACTTCTAATCGAATCAAGTTCTTTCTTTACCGGCTTACCAGCAGCAATAACTTTATCTATTTTCTTTTCATATACTGCATAGCGTTTTTCCCTTTCGGCAATTTCCGCATTTATTTCTGCCAGGTGCTGCTTACTTTCTGCAACCTCTTCTCTAGAAATCTCTGCTACAGAATTTATAGATGCAATAGCAGCTTCTGCTTCCTGCTTCTCAGCATTTAATATCTCAAGCTCAGCATTTAATTCATCCGCAGCCTGTCTAGCAGCTTTGTATTCAGGAATTGTATAGTTGTCACGCTTCTCACCGATGAACTCAACCTCAAGTCCTCTTTCTCTGCATATCCCCATGAGGTAGTCTCGCTCACGTTTTTGCCAATGCATTGTCTCGGTATCTAGCTTACTTGTCGCTGGTTCAATTCCCATTTCCTGCAATGCTTTTGTAAGACTGTTACGAGTATGCATTTTTGTCTTATAACCATGAGCAACAGGTATATAATCCAAATGCAAGTGGGGTGTTGCCTCATCCATGTGTAATACCGCATTGAAAAGATACAGGTTCGGATTTCGCTCTTGGAATGTTCTGACGTATTCATCCAAAATCATTTTCGCTACCTCAGCATCCATGGACAACTTTCCATCCGCATCAAGTACGCCGGTATCTTCCTTTCTTCCAATCTGAACAACCACCTCATAAAATGGCTTTTCATTATTACCAGAATTTTTAATGTCACTCAGATAATCAGTTACCCACCTGCTTTTTCGCTTTTGCTTTGAATTATAATCTTCAATAGCTGAAGTAAAAAGTAAAGCATACGCTTCCTTAAGTGATTGCTGGATATAATATATATTCCAATCCATCCTATCCTTATCTACATTATCTGCAACAAAATCTCTGTTATTATGTGATAAACTTCCTTTGCCCTTTACAAAAGAAATTGTTTTTCCCATAGGCAATTCATCTCCTTTATAATCATTTTTCTTGCTATGCCCCGCCTAAGCGGGCTCCCGGTGTATTCACCGGGTTCTGTTACTCTTTCCAAGAGTAACTCCTTATTACTTTTGACACTGCGTATCAAAAGCCCAGTCGCTCCTTCCGAGGGACTCTTGCAGAGAGCTTCCTGCCTACCAAAAACCGTAGGCAGGTTTTCAGGTCATATTTCGAACAGAAGATACTGCAATCTGTTTCTCAATACGACCTGGTCGATTCCCTCGAATATGGCACCAAAGTGGCACCATTTATGTTTGTATAGTGGCATCACTATGATGCCTAACCAAACATATCGAGCAAATCGACGGCATCCTCACCAAGAACAACCGGTTCGTCTGCCTGGGACACAAGCACAGATTCTACTGTATCGTCGTGTTTTTCTGTGCTTGTTGTCCCCCTTGCTTCGCACTGAATCATTGCCCCACTTAGTTTCGTTGCAACCAATTCAGCTATATGCTCAGCAAGCGCATCATTAGAATTCTCATGTTCAAGCATTATTAGTAAAAGCTCTATCACAATAGAATTCTTTGATGCGTTTTTATCCCTGGCAGCTTCTTCAAGAAGCTTCCATACTTTCATATCCTGTGCATTGTCCGTCCGAAAACGAAGACTGATTCTTTTCTCTTTCATAGACATTTACCTCAGCGGTTGCTTATGCTCCCTTTTTCATTCTGGACTCTGTCAGATATAAGCTTTCATATCCCTTTGCAGTCGCACAGATATCTGTAATGATTTCAACATTTTCGGAATTGTAAGCACCAAAGTTTCTTATCAGACATCCGCCTCCACCTATGATATGGAGCTTTACTAACTCTGGATCATATTCATATTCGCTGAGTTTATCAAAGATTTCTGCCGTATATTTCTCAGCTTCCATCTGCATGATAGATAAGATTCGATGTGATGTATCTGCAGTTCCCTTTCTAAGGAAACCTTCTATCAGACTTTCGTCAGGTAACTTTCCACATTCCGCTTGAAATGCGTTATAAATTCTTTTTACACACTGGTGAACTCCCAGTTTATCAGTAAAAATTTTGTCCGATATCGGTCTACCGTTTGTAATCACTATAGTATTCATAGTTCCATTACCTATGTCTGCTAACATATTTACACCAGTGTAACTTGGTAAAGCTGCCACTATTCCGGCATAACCCTGCGGATATACTTTTACATCACAGATTTTTATATGATAACTATCTTTGCAGAACTTGAAATCAACTTCCTTCTTTCTCATAATATATTCCGCAAATTCTTTCTTCTGATTAGTCATCCAGTTAACCGGAAGTCCTACTGCAAGAACTACATCTGCAGTATTGATTCCTCTGAAAGATAATTCCTTTGCAATGGCTGCCAGCGTAAGGATATAGTAATCATCATCCTCATTCTTGTTTGCTATGAATACTTTGTGACTCTCGCCAATAACATAGTATTTTCCATCGTATTCAAGAACGTTTGAAGCGATTGCAGGCTCTAATGCATAGCACTTAACACCACTCTTAAATACAGCGTGGCGTGTCTTCATGTTTCCATATCCGTGATCAATTCCAATTAATAATTTTCCATTAATGTTAAAGCTTTCCATTCTATTTTTCTCCTTTTCTAAAATCGCAATGTCGAATGACAAAGCAAAATGACATTTTTCTAATAAAACTCTTTTTACCAAAAACGAAATGACGTCGATGACAAAGGTTGCAAATCCCATAAATACGGTATTTTTTTGTCATTTTGTTAAATGACACTTTCTATGACATCCCTTTGTCATCGAATATTGTCATTTCGCTCTAAAAAACTTTTTAATCAAATGGTAACTGTGCGTCCTCTGGTAATTGTACAAATCCATTTGAATCTGAAATACGTTTCCAACTAGCTTGTCTACCATAATCCTTGAAACGATGCTGAGGCGCTTTCTCCCATCCGGTAATGCTGTTATTCATGATGCTGTTGATATCTCTAAGCTCATACTGCTTAGGCTCTTCATATTCATGATGTAACGCCTTGCTATAGAGCATCAAACTACATACATAATCTTCATTACAGTTATCAAGCCAGTCCTGAATAATTCCAATCTTAGAATCCTCAGGCATAAACTCTTTCTGGATTTCTTTAAGATGATTTTCAGTTTCCATAGATAATTTCAATGGACGCTTTTTGTTCTTGCGATACATTTCCATCATCTCTGCCCAAAGCATATTTATGTACTCCCTTGATGTCTTCTCATCCGCAAGGATATGATTTTCTACCCTCTCAGGGTGAATCATAATAGGTGCAAATCTACGATTACCCGTACGGTCAAATGGCAAAAAATCAAGTGCATTACTGGTACCAACAAACACACACTGTCTTGGTCTGTCCTCGGGATGTGTTTCATATGGAATCTTATAGTTATCCTTTTGGCGGCTTAGAAATGACTTTATTTCTTCTACGGTCTTTGCGTTTACGGTTCCAAGCATTTCCGGCATCTCAATCAACCAATGACCTTGAAGTTTTCGATATACATTTTCGTCGCCAAGCCTACTTAAATCATCAGAAAACCACTCATCTTTAATCGCTAAAAGTCGAAACAACGAAGATTTACCTGCTCCCTGTCCACCAACCAGGCATACCATAATTTCAAATTTGCATCCTGGTTCATATATCCTATGAATCATTGCCTGCATCATGAGTGTCAAAACCTCTGTTGTATATTCTGACTTATCAGCACCAAGATATTTAGGAAGAAATTCTTCCATGCGACTCACTCCATCCCATTCAAGTTTTTCCAAATAATCTTTTATAGGATGGTAATGATTTTGACTGGCAATAATGTTTAATGCCTTTCCAATCGCTTTATAATTCTTAATGCCATATGTACGTTCCAGATACCATTCAATCTGATTGATATCCACATCACGAATACCGCCAAATGATGGTTTTCCCCATCCAAGATTTTTTACGATATCCATCTTCCCATTAAGGTCGTTATGACATATTGCACCAGCGAGAATAGGGTCATTTCTTAATATAACCATGCAATTATCAATGCCTTGATAAACATGCCCTTTATCATCACAGTCAAGCATCCCCTTCACATCATCAACCGTATAAGTCGCAATGTTATCCAGCTCGCTTTCCAGTTCTTCCAAGGATTTCTTCTCCTGCTCGCTTAATATTTGCTGCAATGCGTGTCACCTCCTTCCCATCAGTTAGGAAGAATTCACGCTTTTCTTCTTCTGCCCCCATACATAGAATATCTAGCCAATATCCAACAATAGGTTCTTTATGAAGCAGATAAGCGAATCCATTTGAGATAAATACCGCACTGGGATTTTTATCTATGAAATATTCCCTGGCGCTTTCAATTATTTCCTCAGATTCCTTTAATAATTCAATAGTTTCATTAACCCATAAGTTAAACTTCTGTTTTACCTTTTCCTTGTAACGGTTCTCAGCTTGAATTCTTGCAAATTCCTTTCGGTCTTCATTAGAAAGCTTGTGATCCGTTTCAATTGGAAGACGGAAATCTTCAATTATCTTGTTTGCAGCTTCAATCTGAGATAATCCAAAAGTCTGAGCAACAAATCCAATTGCATCTCCATGAGCTCCACATCCAAAACAATGATAGTGTGTTTTATCAACTTTCATACTTGGATGCTTATCGTTATGGAACGGACAACAGGCCATCCCATTTCTTCCAACCTTAAGACCATAATATTCGGCCACCTGTCTGGCAGAAATATAGGTCTTAACATCTTCAAAAACATTCAATAAATTTCTCCTCCTGTGTAGATTTTTGTTGTTTGTACCCAGGAGCCTTGGTATAATAAATGTGTTGTAAATATTGATATCAAGGACTCTCTGAGTCTTTCCGTAAAATCCTCTGTTACCAGCAGAGGATTTTATCGTTTTATAAGTTCCAATAGCTCTTGCAGTATTATCTGCAATTCGTCACAATCATCGACATCACCCCTTTCAAGCTGCTCACTAATTTTTTCAAGAACCATTGCAAGTCTGTCAGATCTATATCTTCCAGCTACAATTTCCACCCGCTGTCCCAAAATAGAAGAGCGATAATACTCACCTTTTTGAATACCGGCAATTTTAATCCTTGCATCAACAATCTGTTTTTCTTCGTCACTGAGCCAAAATGCTATTGTGTTATGACGAAATCGTGCTTTCCTTTCACACGGCATCTACTTCACCTTTGCTAACCTTTCCGAGAGAATCTGCAATTCTCATCTGATTTTCCATAGAGGAATGACAGTATGTTTCAATTGTCGTAGTTACCTTTTTATGACCCAATCGTTTTGCAACCTCTACAGGACTTATTCCCATTCCTACGAGCATGGTCGCATGACTGTGACGAGTACAATGGACTGTAATCCTTCTTACACCGGAGAGTTCAATTCCACGTTCCATTTCATGTTCAAAGAATCGCTTTGTTTTCTCCGGGAAAAGTCTAGAACCGGGTCTAGGTCTATATAAGCATCCAAGGTATTCTTCCAACGCATCTCGAAGCTCATCGTGAATGGTTATAACTCGTATTGAATTCTCAGTCTTTGGAGTAGATATAATGTCCTTTCCCTTAAGTCTTGTATATCCTTCATCAATTCGGATTGTTTTATTTTCCAAATCAATATCCTCTACCTTTAAGGCAAGTAATTCTCCAACTCTGATTCCGGTCCAGAATAAAATCTGAAAGCCTATCCATGCCTCATGTTTATCTGAAATCGCATCCGCAAACTTATTAAATTCCTCCAGGGTCCAATACGGCTTTTCGTCTGCATCATTCTTTCCCATTGGTCCAGCCTTCTTGCAGGGATTTGATCTGAGATCATAAAATGTCACCGCATAATTCATCACAGCTGATAATTGGTTATGAATGGATTTGAGATATGTCGGCTTATAACCAAGCTCCATCATTTCACATTGCCACTTTCTGATTTTTGCAGCTGTTATTTCATTGATAGGCATATCTCCAAAATAGGGAAGAATCTTAAGCTGAAAGATATATTCTTTATTCTCAATGGTCGTTTCCTTTAGTCGCTTCTTCATATCTTCCATATAAATCTCCCAAAAATCTTTGAGAGTCATACTTGGATCAGATGCCTGCTGTAACAGGAAATGTGCCAACCATTCTTCAGCTTCTTTCTTTGTTCTAAAACCTTTCTTTGAAGATTTTCTCTTTTTTCCAGTCCAATCTGTGTAGCGATACTGGATATGCCAGGTTCCATTAGGATCTCTTTTTGCGCTGTTTGCCATTAAGCACTCACCCCCTCTGGATGGGAACCCCCATAATACTTTGCGTCAAAGTATTCCTTTGGAATCTTTCCGTCTACAACGATGAACCCGGCTTTTTCAAGCTCATTATTCATCTTCTTAATCAAGCTATAGGAAGTTGTTCTTCCAACCCCTACCATTTTTGCCACTTCACTGGCTGTGTAATACAATTTTTCAATCATGTTTTATTTTCCTTTCTTATTAGTTTTGATGTTCGTCTCCAACAACCGACCTGATGGTAGGATTTCCATCACACATACGTCTTTTTCCGTATCTCCGAGAATTAGTTCCCCCAAGCTTCCCCCATTGCGTGCGGCGGCGGATTTTAACCGCTCAAGCTGTGGCTAGAAAGGAGTATCAGTTATGGTCTTCATCGCGATTAAAGCTTCCTTTGCTTTATTTTGAAATTCCTCGTTATTCGCTCCGCTTACGCATCATCGCGCGAGTTTCGTATCGCTCGTTACCTATGTAGCCGATTGCGTCTTATTCAGTTTTCAAGGTGCTGTCCCTCCGGGTGTTACTCCCGAATGTCTGCGTCTTACGTACCATTTGATACGCTTTGCATTATGTATAATAGCGTATCTTTTGATACGTGTCAATATCTTTCGATTGCAATTTCGTATCATTTGATATAAAATGTTCTCAAATGGTACGTTATGTGCTTTTTTATACAAAAAATACAGCGATAGGAGCAGTCATCATGACAATAGGAGAGAACATTAGAAGAATCCGTAAAGAACGTGGCCTTACACTAAAGCAGCTCGGTGAAGCAGTTGGGGTCAGCGAAGCTTATATTCGTGCCTATGAATCAGGCAGGAGAAATCCAAAGCAAAAAGCTCTTGAAGCATTAGCAACCGCTCTGTGTGTTAATGTTGAAGCACTCACAGGGGCTGATTTTGATGGCGTAAAAGCCATGCACAGACTCTTCCAAGTCTTCCGTCAATATAGTGGTGAACTTGTGGAATACACTGATAAGGAAGGCAATGAACAGGTTGCTGTCAGTTTCGGCAGTCTAATGCTCATGCGTTCCTGGTTTGAACGATATGAAAAATACCAGAATGAAATAAAAGAATGTGAAAAAATAAAAGATGTAACTGAAAAAGCGAATGCACTACTTCGTGCAGAGGAATCTTTTAATCTTTGGATGGATATTTATCCTCAGTCAGAGCCAATGCTTGAATTACTGAAAGCACAAAAATCTCACGACCAGTTTATGGATCATCTTGGGTTAAATCCAAAGAATCCGGATTAAATCACCGGGTAAAATTCCCTCAGAATAATCTTTTGTACCCAAATTGAACCCAACGCAAATTAAAAAATCCCTACAAACCGCTTAAAATCACGGTTTGTAGGGATTTGATGTTTTATTCCAGTTCAATCGTTCCCGGCGGTTTAGATGTCAGGTCGTAAAATACCCTGTTGACACCCCGGACTTCATTGATAATTCGGCTCATGACTGTCTGTAAGGTTTCGAAAGGGATCTGGGCACATTCGGCTGTCATGAAGTCCACCGTGTTTACTGCCCGAAGTGCGACGGCATAGTCGTACGTTCTTTCATCTCCCATAACGCCCACAGAACGCATGTTAGTCAAGGCTGCAAAATATTGGTCAGGCAACTTGTCCATGCCACACTTGTCCACTTCTTCACGGTAAATATAGTCCGCATCCTGCACGATACGCACCTTGTCTTCCGTAATGTCGCCCACGATACGGACACCAAGTCCCGGCCCCGGGAAAGGCTGACGGAATACAAGACTTTCAGGAATACCAAGTTCCAGACCTGCTTTTCTCACTTCATCCTT
>JAEDFR010000082.1 GCA_016297945.1 Lachnospiraceae bacterium
GCTCACTGACCATATCCTGCTGCCCTAAGCGGGCAGTCTGTGTGGCAATTCCCGCGGGCTTATATGCCACAATAATATGCTCGTCTTCGAATACTATATTTTTCTGCATAAATGTACCTATACCTTAAAGCGGTATAGCACACCCCACCGCTATTTTTGTTTCTGTATAGCCTTTTTTTCGGGTTTTTGGGGTGTTTTCCCTTGTTTTGCTTGATTTTGGCTATACAGAAAAATTTTTTAAACACCTTTTCTAAACTACTTCCATTTTTCTGTGGTAACATTTTTGGTAATATTTTGCCCAGATTTTTAAAATGGTAATATTTTTTCCTTCGGCTGATATCCCAATTATAACTCAAAATCCCCCTATTGCAACTCACAAAAAGAAAAAGGCTATACAGAAAATATATGTCTTTCTGTATAGCTGTTTTTATGGAA
Organism: Lachnospiraceae bacterium; assembly: GCA_016297945.1. Taxonomy (GTDB): domain Bacteria; phylum Bacillota; class Clostridia; order Lachnospirales; family Lachnospiraceae; genus UBA2882. Next base: position 436 of record JAEDFR010000082.1, read on the forward strand.
ATACTTCGTATTTATTGAACTTATATGTTTTATTATGATAAGATTATTTAGGCGGTTTGTTATAGGTAATCAAATCGGCAATATCTACATCAAGGTAATAGCAAAGTTTGCAAATTAATCCGCTATCCATTCGTTGAAATTCATCACGACAATAACGATTAAAATTTGTTCTGGGTATATCCAAATCTTTACATATTTGATTTTTGCTTATACCTCTTTCTTTTAATAAATTTTCTATATTGAAAGATAGTGTTCCATAATCCATAATGCTATTTACTCCTTCAAAAAAATTATATATAATGAGGTAGTAAATAGTAATTCGCTAAAAGGTCATTCACTATTCAGTCAGTACAAAGGAGAAAACGCTATGAAGAAACGACTTTTAGGATTTTTACTCGGTGTTATGCTTGTTTCTGTGTGTGTCGGTTGTGGTGCAGAAAGTGCAACCACAAAGCCAACCGAAACAGTCACCGAAACTACAACAGAAGAAAACACACCAGAACAGACAGAAGCACCAACCGCAATACCAGAGAAAACAGTAGAGCCAACACCAGAAGCAAATATTGAAGCGGTTGAAGAAGCGACTACCGAACCAGAAACAACAGAACCAACGAAAACAGCAGAGCCAGAGCAGGCAGAAATCCCGACAACTGAACCAGTTCCACAATATACATATACCGATATGTCTGCCACAATGTTCGCACAGCAGACGGTTAATGTTCGTGATTTGCCAGATACCAATGGGAACAAGGTCGGCAGTCTTTCTACCAACGATGAAATAACAATCTCTGGTCAGTGTAACGAAACAGGTTGGTATCGTTTTGATTACAATGGAAATGTTGCATATGTAAGCAATAAGTATGTTGGCGATAAAAAAGTTGAAGTAGCGGCACCTGCAAATAATAATAGTGGGTCTGGAAGCGAAGCTTCTGGTAGCACTTCTTCTAATACTTGCCCTTATCCACTTTGGCAACCTGTCGACAATTGGGATAAAATTTCTTGGTATGTGACACAGCCTGATCCCAATTGGGAAACAAGCGGACATAAAGAAACCCAAGCGTGGATGCAACAAACTATTTTAGATAGATTTGGCGATGAAAAATGGCAACCAGGCTATACTGTATATGCTCAACAGGTTACTTGGCAATATATCGGTACTTATGCAGAAGGTAATGTGTATCTTCAAGAATTTGCAATTGGTCTTTTCCCAAATTAATGCAATCAACAACCAAAAACAGCAGAGAAATCTGCTGTTTTTTTATCGTTCATTTTCAAATACAGGGCGCAAATCGCTAAAATCTTCTTGAAACTGGTTTGTATATATTTCCTTTTCCAATTCTTCTAATTTCTGCTTCTGGGCGTTTATCTGCTTATCTAGCAAATGAATCTCCTGTTGCTTTTGTTGAATTTCTGCCCCCTGCTCGATTAACTGCATATTATGGATTTCAATTTCTTCCTGTAATTTCTTATCCTTATACTCCAAGACCGTCAAATGCTTTTGACTTGGATTTGATACAGTTTCATCTATTTCTATTCCGTTTCGTTTAATAATGGTGTTCCAGATAAAACGGATTTGCTCCGTAAAGGTCTGCAAGGCGTTATTATATCTGTTTGTTTTTTCTTTTTCCTTTGGTGGCTTAATGCCTAATGCTTTTAATGCTTTATCCGTACAGATTTTTTTATGTCCCTCTTTGTCCGTATAGTCTAAGATTAGCCTTATATGCGCGTGATTTGTAATCTCATCCCCGTGCATTGCAATGTCGAGGATATGGGCGTTTGTTCCATATCTGCGGTTAAATTCTTCATTAAATTGATAGATACACTGTAAAAGAACTTCTCTGTCTGGGTGGCTGTCCTTGTTCCCGATTTGTAGAATTATTTCTCGTGGCTGTGTCTTTTCGGCTTTCATTAAATCATCAATAGTACGGATATAGCCATATTGTCGGCGTTTTCTATATTTTTCATTTTGTGCCTCCAATCCCTGCAAATAATTTTCTTGATAGTATCGCCTCTCACATTCTTCAAACGTGATAGTGTCATCTAAATAGCGGTTAATATAGAAGTTTTCATTTTGCCTTGTCTGGTCTATATGTCTGGCATTGTCTAGGTTAAAGTTTCGGTCATTGTGTTTTACACTTCCCCTGCCTATGTGTAGTGTTGCTTTCATTCCATTATCCCTCCCCTCGATAATAGTATGAAAGAACAACGAACACCCACGCAGGAAACTGCTCAACACAATAACCCAATACGCAATTTGAGCAGGGCTCAAATTCCTTTGGGCAAGGCGTTGCACCCTTGACCCGCCAAAAGCACGCACAGACAAAAAAGACGAGGAGAATTATCTCTCATCGTCCGTTTTGCTTTCTGCTATGCTTTTTTGTAACTGGTACTCCGTCTCGGCTTTTGCGTTGATTTCGTCCATAATATCATCTTTTATTCTTTCAAGAATTTCATCAAGCGTTAAAATATCTATCTCCATTACTTCCACCTCCCCCTCACTATGAATATGCTTTTTGGCTACTCTGCAGGGTGTAAAAATCAAAATCAATTTTTGATACTTTCAACTTTTATTTATCGGTTCATAAAGAAGCACACCCTGCAAACCCTTGAAAACACTGCATTTTTAAAAATCAATTTTTGAGAACTGAAAAAATTTATCAAAAAATGAAAAAATTTCTCCCCAAATGGTTTTAATCGAGCATATTGTTTATAACAAATGAATAAATAAAAAAGCCACCGCTTCGGTGGGTGTAGTTGGTGAAGCAATTACAAAGACAATAGACAGTTCCAAACTGTAAAGTTTCTATATAGAGTTCTGATGTGCTTCACCACCTCAGGACTTTTTTAATGGGTGTACGATAAGAAAAAACATCATCCAAGCGAAACAAAATGTTAAATGTCCACGGCGGACAGCCTCAAAAAAATGCCGAACCAAGTGAGAGCGACTTGATTATCAAATGATAATGAACTGCTACGGCGTTGGATGACGTGTGTGCTATATGAAAAGTGTAGCACAGTCTGGTACATATGAAATAACAAGGGCACGTTGCGTGTAGTAATTAAAGGATCGACTTTGGTGGTATCGCCATATTACTGTTATGTATAGAAAATGAAACATCTCCGAGGTGTGCGGGGTTAAACACACCCAAGGCGAATAAGGTTTTATTACAGACTTGACCATTTGCAATCGTAAAACATAGACTAATTGTTTATTTCGGTTGTAAGTGGTCAAGACTTTCTCTCATTATTTACCTCGGCGAATAGGTCGATGCTACTGGTTAAAAAAGTAAATTGTAGAAACTGAACTTGTGAAGTTTCTACGCTGGAAAGGGGGCAAGGGGGAAACCCGCAAGCGGTGTCCCCCCTTTTCTTTCTTTTGCTTCTTTTCTTTCTTACATGGTAAAGGTAAAAAAAACTTCATCATATTCTAACAATAAAATCAATTTTTGACTTTTAAAAATTATCATTTTAAAGTGCTGTTTTTTGTCAATACGCAAAACAACCAAATTTAATTTTTTTTGTAACATAAAGAACCATAAAAAAATTTCTGTATAGACAAAAATCCATTTTTTAATTAAAAAAGCTATACAGAAATTAACCTTTTGTGCAAGGTGCTGAAATCAATTTTTGAGCCAAAAATCAAGGGTATATAATCAGTTTGCAACGAAACAAAGCACTTTGTTTAAACCCGATTTGTAAATAGTCTGGCCAACTATCTTACAAATAATCTTCACTAAATAAGGAGGAATTTTAATATGTTACAAAAAATGGATATGAGCAATCCACGCAACTTACTAAAAGTATTAGACGTTATTTTACTTGCAAAGGAACAAAAGCAGGCTTCTGCTGACCCTAAATCAAAAAAAGCAAATGTATTACTTGCCTACTTCGATATGGAACATCATAAAGTTTTTCTTATAACAAAAATAGAACTTGATGATGAACATGAAGATATTCTTTTAATGGGATATGAATGCAATAGATACCAAGAGCATTGGCTTGAAATCAATCTTGAAGATTATTTAGATACGTCTAATTATTTGATGTTAATACAATATCTTAATACTGACAGTACAGTAGAAAAAGAAGAACGCTATTTTAAGAAACACTTTTTCAAATAAGTAGAAGATAAAAGGAAAGCAGGACAACCGCCCTGCTTTCTTTTAATGATATTCAATTAAAATGTCCTCTGGTGGTTTTCCTTTCAAGCGTTCCTCTTTGGCTTTTTCCAATCGTTGCTTTTTCTGTGCTTCTTTGGTGGCTTTTTGTAATTCCGTCATCATAGCCTCTTCCATTTTCCGCAATTCACAAGCACAACGCCACTCGTCCGCTATATCGGTATAAATTGCCTCGTTCCAAAATCTTGTAATATCCCACCTATCGCCTTTATCTTCATTATAAACGGTATTTGATACATTCTGCATTGCTCTCGGCAGGGTATGTCCTGCACTTTCATACACTTGAAAGAATGAAGCAGGAGCAATAATGCTCTTATCGTCTTTTTCTATTCCGTGCAGGAGTAAAGTAATATATGTATGTCTTCCGTCGTGTATTCTGCCATAAGGCAACTCTTCCTTTTTGGCTTTCTTTCGGCATTTATTGATATAAGCGTAAATTTCTTTCCATTTACGAGATACTTTTCCAGTGTGGCATACATAATTTTGCAGGAGATTGATTTCCCACTGCATAACAAAATCATCGGGTGCAACTGGTCTGCCCAGTATAGCCTCCTGCCATTCCTTATATAGCGTTAAAACCGCATATCCTGCTTTATGCAATTCAATCTCACGAACCTTTTCACGCTTTGGCAGTTTTACGGTGTCTTTCGTTACCAACTGAACACGGTTATGGCAAATAGTAACCCTTCTGGTTTCCCAGTTTATGTCTTTCCACATCAATCCACATAACTCGCCTCGTCTAAGTCCTTGCGTCATAGACATTACAACCAGATACAAAAAGCTAGGGTCTTCCAGTGAGCAGGCTTCTATTATCAATTCATTTAACTGCTTGTAATCAAGTGCCGAGGCTTTGTATTCCTTTTGTGGTGCTGAAATTTCTGCACCAATCACGACATTTTCACTTACGCCATATCTCACTTTATCTTTCAACATATAATCCCAGATTTGCTTTAAATGGGTTTTATACTTTTCAATGGATTTTCTGGAAATACCTTTCTTTTCCTCAAATTCAAAATATTCCTCAATCTGTGCGGTCTGGATTGTCTTTACAAATGTTGTACGCTCACCATTAAAGAACCTTTTGAAATGGTCTGTCTGTATGCGTAATTGTTCAATATAACTGTCTTTAATCTTTCCCTTTTTGGCTTGCTTTCGCTTCAGTTCAAGAAATTCATCAGCCACATCAACAAGACGAATACCCTCATTTTTGAAAACAACCTTTTTCTCTTTAGCTTCTGCCTTTTGTACTTCAATCTGATGAAGCCATATTCTTGCTTCTGCCAATGTCTTAAAGGTCTTTCTTCGTTTGTCCTGCTTCTTGACAAATTTCTTTAATTTCTCGTCATAGACTTCCACTCTGCCAAAATCGGCAGTAGCCTCATAAGAAAACTTCTTTCCGTCTTTCAGTTTACGCCTTATGCCCTTTTCAACTGGTTCATAAGTGATTACTTCTTTCTTCTTTGGTGGTTCGCTTTCGTCAAATTTGAATACTAATTCTTCCATAGTCTTCTCCTTTTGTTGTGTATTTCAGCCTATGGTAATATTTTTGGTAACATTTTATCATATATTACCACATCACGAAAGCAGTTTCTATCAGTATTTATGCGGTGTATAAGCCTTTTATTTGCATTTTTACACCTTAAACCGATAGCCCACACCCCAGATCGTCTCAATATACTGCGGCTTTGCGGAATCGTATTCTATCTTCTCGCGAATCTTCTTGATGTGTACGGTAACGGTTGCAATATCTCCGATAGAATCCATATCCCAGATCTCACGGAACAGCTCTTCCTTGGTATATACATGGTTCGGATGCTCTGCGAGAAAAGTTAGCAGATCAAATTCCTTACCGGTAAATGCCTTCTCCACGCCATCTACCATGACTCTTCTTGCTGTCTTGTCAATACGAATACCGCGAATTTCAATAATATCATTATTCTTCTGATTGGATCCTACCAGTCTGTCATATCTTGCCAGGTGGGCTTTTACTCTTGCAACCAGCTCACTTGGGCTGAAAGGCTTTGTCATGTAATCATCTGCACCCAAACCAAGACCTCTGATCTTATCAATATCATCCTTCTTTGCAGAAACCATAATAATGGGAATGTTTTTTTCTTCACGGATCCTCTTACAGATTTCAAATCCATCCATGCCCGGCAGCATCAGGTCAAGCACGATCAGGTCGAATTCCTGGGACATGGCTGTCTGTAGTCCCTCATCACCTTTATTGCTGATCTTAACTTCAAATCCACTGAGTTCAAGATAATCCTTCTCAAGATCAGCAATTGCTTCTTCATCTTCAATAATTAATATTCTGCTCATTTCATTTCCTCCGATCGTTATTGTGCTTCCTGATATTTTCTGATTACAAAATGCATGCAGGTTCCTTCGCCTTCCTTACTGGTCGCCCAAATGTAACCACCGTGATCCTCGATGATCTTCTTAACAATAGATAATCCGATTCCGCTTCCACCCTGGGCAGAGTTTCGGGAAGCATCCGTGCGGTAAAAGCGCTCAAATATTTTGGGCAGATCCTTGGCGGCAATTCCCTTTCCGTTATCCTCGAGCTCCACACGGATAGAATCAATCTCGTCCAAAATACGGATATCTATGATCCCCTTTGGTTTATCCATGTATTTCACACTGTTTCCGATAATGTTGTTAATCACTCTCTTAAGCTGCTCAGGATCTGCAATGATCATTGTATCCGGCGGCACCAGATTGGAATAATCCAATTCGATATTTCTGGATTCCAGATCAAGTCCAACCTCTTCTATGCAGTCACCAAAGTATTCCGAAACATTGATTCTGTGAAAATGATAAGGAATCCTGTTGGAATCAATTCCGGAGTAAACCGTCAGCTCGTTGATCAGCCTGTCCATATCATTTGCCTTGTTATAGATAGTCCTGATATACTTATCCATCTTTTCCGGTGTATCTGCAACTCCATCCATGATACCTTCCACATATCCTTTAATAGCAGTAATCGGCGTTTTCAGATCATGGGAAATATTGCTTACCAGCTCCTTATTCTGCTTTTCCGCAAAAATCTTTTCGTCCGTAGATTCCTTCAGCCGCAGCCGCATATCCTCATAGTTACGGTAAAGCTCTCCGATCTCTCCATTTTCTTTATCCGGAAGCATATATTCCAAATTTCCTTCTGCAATATTCTGCATAGCAATATTCAGTTGATTGATGGGGTCAAAAACACTTTTACTGATCCATTGGGTAAGAAATAAACTGGTTATGATCAATGTAACCATAATGGCAATCGCCATGTCCACAAAAAGCATTTTCGACAAGACAGAATTTGCCTTGGTAATTACAAAAAAACTTCCCTCACTGCCATCCTGAAAATGAAAATCCATCTGCCGGACAATCTTTTTCATATCATCATAATAAATGCTCTGCCCCAGTTCCTTTTCAATGTTCTCCTCCTCATAATCCGGAAGCTTTTCGAAAATCTGACTGGCAGCTAATTCATTGCCTGCATAATAAAGAGCATCCTGCTTTCGTACAAGAATATAAGATGATTTTCCATCTATTCTTTCATTGATTCGTGCAAGAACTCCCTTATCTTCCAGATCCGCAGGATGATTGTCCAATATTTCTTTTACCTCAAAAAAGATTTCATCGGAAATGGATTTAGATGCCTGTGTAGGATCTATTAAAATATTGTAATCCTGCGTTCGTATCCCATACTCCTCCTGTCCCTTTGACAAATATGCACCTATACATAAAAATGCGGTACAGGCTAATACCAGAGGAAGCAGAATAATCGTAAGAAACGTGATTACAAGTCTGGTCTTAAATTTCATTGTTGACTCCTGAATTTACGAGGTTTTATCACTTGAATTGATTATAGCATATACAAAAATGTCAGAATATAAAAATTTTATAAAATACTATTGACTTTTTTATCGACTTTGATATACTAATAACAGTAACAGTTACTGTTTTAAAAACAGAGAGGAAATTGTATGAATCTGAAACACAGCAGACAGCGGGATTCCATTTTAGAATTTCTGGCCACCAGAAAGGATCACCCTACCGCGGACACAGTATATATGAATGTCCGTCAGTCCTTTCCAAACATCAGTCTGGGAACTGTGTACCGGAATCTGACTCTGCTTGCCGACATTGGCGAGATCTCAAGAATCCGGTTAGGCGATGGTGTAGATCATTTTGATTATGATACTTCACCTCATTATCACTTCATCTGCTCTGAATGCGGAGGGGTTTTTGACCTTAATATGGAGGTTACGGATACCCTTACCAAAGCCGCTCAGGAAAATTTTGAAGGTAAAATTGAAGGACATGTGACCTACTTTTATGGCCGCTGTAACAATTGTAACCCTAAACACTAAAACAAAATTAATTTAAGAAAAGGAGACAAAATTATGAAATTTGTATGTCAGGTATGTGGTTATGTTCATGAAGGAGATTCTGCACCGGAGAAGTGCCCTGTTTGTAATGCCCCCGCTGAGAAATTTACCGCTCAGGGTGAAGAAAAGGTATGGGCAGCAGAACACGTGGTAGGTGTAGCCCAGGGTGTATCACAGGATATTCTTGAGGACTTAAGAGCAAACTTTAACGGTGAATGTACAGAAGTTGGTATGTATCTTGCAATGGCAAGGGTTGCTCACAGAGAAGGCTATCCGGAAATCGGTTTATACTGGGAAAAGGCTGCCTGGGAAGAAGCAGAGCACGCTGCTAAATTTGCAGAACTTCTTGGTGAAGTTGTAACAGATTCCACTAAGAAAAATCTTGAAATGAGAGTAGAAGCTGAAAACGGTGCAACAGCCGGTAAGTTTGACCTTGCAAAGAGAGCTAAGGCTGCAAACCTTGATGCAATTCATGATACTGTTCATGAGATGGCTAGAGACGAGGCTAGACATGGAAAAGCATTCGAAGGTCTTCTTAAGAGATACTTCAGCTAAATAGAAACACTTACAAAAGATAAATCTTTCTCTATTGACGAAAGGAGACGAGATACCATGAAAAAGTATTTTTGTAATCCCTGTGGCTATACTTATGATCCTGAAAAGGGAGATCCCGAGCATGGTATAAAGCCCGGCACCGCATTTGAAGATCTTCCTGATGATTGGGTTTGCCCGGTCTGTGGTATCGACAAAAGCATGTTCCAGCCCTGTATCGATAATTACAGCTAAGTTGTTTTATCATTAAATGACAAAAGAAACCATTGCAACTGTAGTCAACTACCTAAGCAATGGTTTCTTTTATGTCTCAGTAATTCCTTTTCCTTGGCAGATGGGCTTATATTCTCTAAACCTTCTTCTCAAATAACCCATGCTTATTACAGTAATAGTAAATCTTACCATGCCCCTTCACCGGAAAGTTTACTCTCGAATTTCCTTCCGGATATAGTTTGATCAGGTCAAACTGATCCGCCGTAGCGTAAGCGACAAAAGAGATATAGTGATGCTTTCTCATTTCATGTGGCAGTGAAATACAGTAATCATTTTCCACTCGCTCAATTTCAATTGTGTGTGCATCATCTGTTTCTTCAACTTCCAGTGCCGGCAGGGAAATTCCACAGCAGCTGACAAGTGCTTCTCCTACCGAGTGGATAATGTTTCCGCAAATCGGACAAACATATAACTTGGACTTTACGATATTGGCAGAAACATTTCCGTTTACAACATATTCTCCGGAAAGCAGTTCACACACGGAAATCCCCAATGCCTTTGCCAGAGGCTCCAGCAAAGTAATATCCGGAAGCCCTTTGGCTGTTTCCCATTTAGAAATTGTCTTGTGACTTACTCCGATTAATTCTGCAAGCTCATTTTGTGTCATATGCTGTT
>JAEDFR010000083.1 GCA_016297945.1 Lachnospiraceae bacterium
TCGTAATTAGGTCTTTTATCTATTCCATTTACCCCAATTTCTTTTAAATACCTCCTAAATTCTTCTTTTTCTTTAGTACTTATATTAGGATTAGGAACTACTATGTTAAAAAATATTCCCTTTAAATCACCTTTTTCTTTTCCTAAGAAATCTTGATATACTATTTGGCCAGATTTTCTACGAACATATCCTCCCTGATACTTTTTCAGAAAAACAAGAAAGTTCTGTAACTCCATGTCTGAACAATTTGGTCTAAGTTTTTTCTTTTCCTTTTCAAAGTCATCCGTTGATACCCATTTATTTTTTTTACTAAATAAAATTGGAATTATTAGTAATAAAGCAATAATGACTAATATTACAAAATAAAACTCTCTAAATGTACCCACCATAAATTGCATAGCCTCCTAATATATAATTACAAATCTATTTCACTTCCATACACTAACCGCTTCATCATCCGTCTTAAAAATTCTCGGTTTTATATACATTTTTTCCTGCTATAAACACAGAAACATATTCTTCAAAAAGGCCCTGAAACCCGCTTAAACCGGAACTTTACGCGACAGCAATACGACCGTCTCCACATGCACCGTCTGTGCAAACTGATCCACCGCCTGCACCTTCTGTAGCTGATATCCGTTGCCGCACAAATACTTCAGATCTCTCGCCAATGTAGCCGGATCACAGCTGACATATACAATCCGTTCCGGTTGCATCTTAACCATGGTTTCCAGACACTTTTCATCACAACCTTTTCTGGGCGGATCCACAACAATGACATCTGCATGGATTTTGTTTTCTTCATACTCTCTGGGCAAAACTTCTTCGGCTTTTCCCACATAGAATAAGGCATTGTTAATCTGATTCAATTTTGCATTTTCTTTTGCGTTCTCAATTGCCTGAGGAATGATTTCGACACCATGTACCATGCCGGCTGTTTGTGCCAAAAATAGGGAAATGGTTCCGATACCGCAATACAAATCCCACACGGTCTCATTGCCGGTCAAATTAGTATATGCTAACGCTGTTTCATATAGCTTTGCCGTCTGGACGGGATTGACCTGATAGAAGGATAAGGGCGAAATACGGAATGCAACATCTCCGATTTTATCGGTAATATAACCGTTGCCATAGATAACCTCATAGTGGTCTCCCATTATGACATTGGTATCCTGTGTATTGGAGCTTTGGCAGATACTGGTAATTTTCCAATCTTTTCGATCAGGTTCTCCTTCTGTATCCACACCTTCCACATCATAATGATCATTTCCAAAATCTATCTGCAAAAGTCGTTTGACCAATGTTTCCTTTTCCGGAAGGTCTTTACCATTTATGACCAGACAAACCATAATTTCGCCTGTAGAAAATCCGCTTCGGATCAGAACATGACGGACAAAACCCTGATGCAGTATCTCATCATATGCAGGAATATGCTTTTCTTTCATAAACGCGAGTATTTCTTCCAAAATCGGCCGATTGATAGTTAGCCCTAGCTTACAATCAGTATTTGCAATAATCGAGTGCGTTCTTCCCGCATAGAAGCCGGCAATCAGATTCCCTTCTTTATCTGTCCCAATGGGATATTGTGCCTTGTTTCGATAAAAAAAAGGCTGTTCCATTCCGATAATCGGTTCCGTGATGCTTTTAATATAATCCGCATCAAAGCCCCCAATTCGAATTAAATCATTGACGACTTTATTCTGTTTAAATTCCAGTTGTTTCTCATAGCTAACCGCCTGAAGCTGGCAGCCGCCGCAAACTCTTGCAAATTTGCATGCAGGCTCCACACGAAAAGGAGAAGGTGTAATCACCTTCTCTAATCTGGCATAAGCATAATTCTTTTTCGCTTTCATTATTTTGGCTTCAATGACATCGCCAACTACGGCATCTTTGACAAAGAGAGTAAAACCATCGGCCTTTCCAATGCCTTCACCGTCCATTCCGGTATCTTCAATCGTAATCGTCACTCTGTCATTCTTTGCAAAACATTTCTTTTCTTTCATATTCTTCTCTTTAATATCATTCATTCTACATAATTAAATATAATCGCAAAACAAATAAATTTTTATTCCCTCACTTTTTCACTCCATCCGCGTCGCACGAACGTTGCTTTCAAACATCCGATTAAAACCAAGCCAGCCGGTTTCCTCGGTACTGTTCATCAATTCAGTAAAGGTCTCCATCTTGGCATCGGTATTGTCGGCAAAGTTCAATGCCATTGCTTCTACCAGCGCCGGTTTTTTGGGAGAACCGTATTCGAATTCTCCGTGATGAGCCAGAATACAGTGTTTTAACTCACCAAGCAAAACAGGCGGAAATCCGGGAATCGTCTTTGCGGCTTCACTGACCATTTCACTTCCGATCACAATATGTCCCAACAAATTTCCGTCATCGGTGTAATCGTTCATCGGAAAAGGTGACAATTCCTTTGTTTTTCCGATATCATGACAAATTGCGACAGTCAGCAGCAAATCTCTGTTTAAAATCGGATATCGTGTGCAATAAAAGATACATAGCTCTGCCACGCTCAGGGTATGGTGCAGCAGTCCTCCCACAAAACCGTGATGAACAGCCTTTGCTGCCGATGAGTAGCAGAATTGTTTTGCAAAATCAGCATCCTTGATAAAAAAATACTCCAATAACTGTTTGCAGTATGTATTTTCAATTGAACCGATGATTTCCTTTAAGCGGGCAAACATCTCATCAATATTAAAAGGAGTCATGGGAAGATATTCTGCAGGATTATATTCGCCCTCATGACACTTTCTTACGCGTTTTACATTGACCTGCAGCACATTATTAAAAACGGTGATATCGCCATGAATTTCCACAAAATCCAATGCATCAAATTCATCAATTCCACCGCTGTACGGGTCCCATATCTTTGCATCCATGGTACCTGTCTTATCCTGCAAAATCACACTTTCGTAGGGTTTTCCGTTTTTTGTCACAGCGGATTGTTTGTGCTTACACATATATATTTCGTTTACTCTGTCACCGTCGTGATAGTCTTTTAAATATTTCATTTTTTCTCCATTCTATTGTTTTTATAAATCAAATTTATTATAATTTCGATTACATTTAGATTATAAAGATTTTGCCAAAACAATCTTCTTTATATACATCACCTATTTTTTATCTAATATTCAGCAAATTTGGCATTTATTATTAATCAGCTATCGCCTTATAAATAACATTTCTAATCATATACTTTTTATTTATTTCGCCCTACTTTACTTTCGGCCGAATTTCAGTTTCCGTCGTAACATATTTTTCCCCATCATAACGTGCAAGCTCTATTTTCACAAAATCATCAGCAGATAAATTGTCCAGACAGTTCATATAGTCTGTCAGACTTTTTATCTCTGTATCATTGATAGCGATTACCACATCAGCATTGTTAATTTCGCCGTCAAAAGCAGGCGAACCGGGATCTACCTCAGTCACATAAACACCGTACGGAATATTTTGCGCATTATGGATTTCTCCTGTTACGGATGCCCCATGAATTCCAAGATAAATACGATCTTCTTCATTGGAGAGTTGCTCTACGAGTTTTTTAATATCGGAAATACCAAAGCAAGCCAAAAGAGCGCCACTTGCTGCCGAAGAAGATTCGGAGGTAATGACACCAATCAGTTTCCCGGATGTATTGACAATAATTCCACTGGAATTAGTTTCACTTCCGGTGATGTCGGTAGTCAGAACATTATAATGATAATCCGCATAAGAAATTTCTTTTTGATTGGATGTCACAATCCCATAGCAAATTGAACCGCTCTGACCTAAGGGACTTCCGACTGCCACAACCGGTCTGCCGACAATATTGGCTTTCTTCGAGTTTGCCAGTTCTATGACGCTCTGACTGCTCCACTGTTCATTTGTCAAGCTGCTTTTGGCAACCGTAAAAATTCCCAGCCCCGTATCCGGATCCGAACGTAAAAGATTGGCCTCTACAATGTTTTTTCCACTAAATGTAACCATATAGCTTTCCGCATCGGGCAGACCATTGACATCTGCTAAGATATATAAGGCTTTCTCATTTTTAGCAATGACAACGCCGGAAGTTTCATTGATATTTTCTACTTCATTTAAAAACCAGTCTGTATCCGTGGATACTCCCGTGACGACCACAATCATCCGGGAGGCTTCCATGGCAACGTTATACATAGCATCGTAGGCCGCCTGATAGGTCTTGATTGCCAAATCCTTGTCACTGACTTCCTGCTGAATCTGCTCCGTAATCTGCTCATTAATCTGTGAGTTAAACTGTTCTTCTAACTCTGCATCTTCCTGCTCGACGATTTCATCCGTCAAAAGCTCTTCCGGACTGATTTCATCTTCCGTCTCCGGCAGCTCAATCTTGGTAATCTCTTCCGGCGACAGCTTTTTGCTGATAACCGGCTCTAACAGTAAAAAAGTCAGACATGCTATAAATCCGAACGCAACTGCACTGACTATGGTAACCATGGATTTTTTAAACAGCTTTCTTTTATTAACCGGCTTTTTTTTAATTGTCTCATTCACAAAGGAATAGGATTCTTTTTCGTCCATTTTCTACCCTCTTTCTTTTCAGTTTCAGTATATCGGAAGAGCCTTTTATTGTAAAGGTTCGTTGGCTTTTTTTCTGATGTATGCTATACTTTTGGCATGAATAAAAAAACATTTCGTATATTAGAATTTGATAAGATAATTGAACAATTGGCAACCCATGCAGATTCGGAACCGGGCAGGCGCCTTTGCTTACGCCTGACCCCCAAATCAGACCCGGAAAAGATTGGCATTTTACAAAAACAGACTGCCGATGCCTTGGCACGTCTGTTACGCAATGGCTCTACTTCCTTTGGAAACAATAAAGATATCGCCTTTATCACCAAACACTTATCCATCGGTGGCAGCCTCAATTCCGAGGAGTTACTGCTCCTTGCCGGACTTTTGGAAAATGTTGCCAGAGTAAAGCATTATAATCGCAGTGACCGCACGGAAGAATTCACAGATTCCTTAACCGAATA
Source organism: Lachnospiraceae bacterium (assembly GCA_016297945.1). Classification (GTDB taxonomy): domain Bacteria; phylum Bacillota; class Clostridia; order Lachnospirales; family Lachnospiraceae; genus UBA2882. Next base: position 5,013 of record JAEDFR010000083.1, read on the forward strand.
CTTTGATGCTCTGGAACCTCTTTCGAACCTGAGCACAGAGGTGCGCAGATGCATTCTCGGACCCAATGAATTTTCCGATGATGCATCGCCCGCATTAAAAGATATCCGGCGAAAAATCAACCAGACCGGAGATAAAATCCACAGTCAGCTCAATTCCATGGTCAATGGCTCTTTGCGGACATATCTGATGGACGCTGTTATCACCATGCGCAACAACCGGTATTGTCTTCCGGTCAAAGCAGAGTACAAAAGTCAGGTTCCCGGCATGGTTCATGATCAGTCTTCCACCGGCTCGACCTTTTTTATTGAGCCCGCTTCTGTTGTGGATTTAAATAACAAATTGAAAGAGTTAGCATCTGCTGAAAAAGAGGAAATTGAAAGAATCCTTACAAATCTTTCTGCTGAATTTATGCCATATGCAGAGACCATAGGTGAAAACGCAAGGCTGATGACCCGGCTTGACTTTATTTTTGCCAAAGGCAAACTTGCCTTAGAGCAGAATGCTACGGAGCCTGTTTTTTCGGATAACAAAGTAATCCGGATTCGCAAAGGCCGCCATCCTTTGTTAAACAAAAAAACCGTGGTTCCGATTGATATTCATTTAGGAGACGGCTTTGACCAGTTAATCATCACCGGTCCCAATACGGGAGGTAAAACAGTTTCTCTAAAGACCTTCGGGTTATTGACCCTGATGGGGCAGGCCGGACTTCACATCCCGGCATTGGACCGCAGCGAGCTTCGTATTTTTAAAAAGGTTTTTGCCGATATTGGAGATGAACAAAGCATTGAACAGTCACTTTCGACTTTTTCTTCTCATATGACCAATATTGTTTCCATTCTACGTGAAGCAGATTCTGACAGTTTATGTCTATTCGATGAGTTGTGTTCCGGAACAGACCCGACAGAGGGCGCTGCACTCGCCATCTCTATTCTCACAAGACTGCATAACCAGGGTATCTTTACCATGGCAACAACGCACTACAGCGAATTAAAGCTCTATGCGATTTCCGGAGACGGCGTGGAAAATGCCAGCTGTGAATTTGATGTTGAGACCTTATCTCCTACCTACCGCCTGTTGATTGGTATTCCGGGAAAAAGTAATGCCTTCGCCATTTCGCAAAAGCTGGGGCTTTCTGTAGATATTATTGAAAAAGCCAAGGAACAGCTTTCGAGTGAAGACAAGAGTTTTGAAGATGTCTTGGCCGATTTAGAGAAAAACCGCAGGACCATTGAAAAAGAACAGCTTGAAATTGATACCTATAAAAAAGAAATATCCGCATTAAAAGAACAATTGCAAAAGCAACAGGAAAAAGCGGATGCGGCGCGTGAACGGATTTTAAAAGAAGCCAATGAAGAAGCGCGAGACATTTTGCAAAAGGCCAAGGACGTTGCTGATGAAACCATCCGCAATTTTCATAAATACGGTTCTGCTACTCCGATGAAGGAAATGGAGACACAACGCCAGAAGGTCGGCACCGAAATTGCCAAAAAGAATGCCAAGCTTTCCATAAAACCACAGGCTAAGCCCGTCGGTTCCCTGACTGCAGATGATATCTCTGCCGGTCAGAAGGTAAAGGTGCATTCTCTGGGTGTGGAAGGCTATGTGGTTTCCATGCCGGATAATAAAGGCAATCTTTTTGTACAATGCGGCATTATCAAATCCAAGGTCAATATCCGGGATTTATCTCTGGCACAGGAGGAAGATATTACCATTCCTGCCAGATTGAAATCCCAAAGTTCCAAGATCAAGATGTCCAAAAGTCTTTCTGTATCCACAGAAATCAATCTGCTGGGTATGACCTGCGATGAAGCAATATCCGCTCTGGATAAATATTTGGATGATGCCTATGTTGCACATCTTCCCAGCGTTCGGATTGTTCACGGCAAAGGAACCGGCGCTCTCAGAAAAGCGGTTTCCGACCATTTAAGACGCCAGTCCTACATCAAATCCTTCCGACTGGGTGAATTTGGCGAAGGAGACGCGGGTGTTACGATTGCCGAGTTTAAATAACTTAATATTTAGCATTTTTCTATTCGCATTGTATTTTATTTACTATTGAGCAATCAGATAATTTCTTTGTCACATACATCAAACAAGGATGGATTCAAAGATATGTTTTTATATGGAGGTAAGCAATGGCTAACAAACAAAAAATATTAATTGTAGATGATGATGAAAATATTGCAGAATTAATTTCTTTGTATCTGACCAAAGAATGTTTTGAAACGCAAATTGTTTATGATGGGGAATCGGCTCTGGATGAAGTCAAAAGCTTTGATCCAAATCTGATTATTCTGGATCTGATGCTCCCGGGCATGGATGGTTACCAGGTATGCCGTGAAGTTCGTATGACTTCCAGCGTCCCGATTATCATGCTTTCTGCAAAAGGTGAGATTTTTGATAAAGTTCTGGGGCTGGAGTTAGGCGCGGATGACTATATGGAAAAACCCTTCGATTCCAAAGAGCTGGTTGCCAGAGTCAAAGCAGTACTGCGACGCTTTAAAAACACCTCTGCGCCCGCTGCAGAAGAACCGGCAGCTCCCGGTGTGAAGATCAAAAAAGTGGAATATCCGGATCTGACCATTAATCTTACCAATTATTCGGTTATTTATAAAGGCAAAAGTCTGGAGATGCCCCCTAAGGAGCTGGAATTATTGTATTTTCTTGCTTCTTCACCCAATCAGGTATTTACCAGAGAACAGCTATTAGATCAGATTTGGGGATATGAGTACATCGGTGATACCAGAACGGTAGATGTTCACATCAAACGATTGCGTGAAAAAATCCGGGATCACGAGGCTTGGCGATTATCCACCGTATGGGGAATCGGTTACAAATTTGAGGTACTTCTATGAGAAAAACACTCTTTTTAAAGTTTCTTTTAGCGTATATTATTTTCGGTTGCTTCGGCTTTATTGCCGTTGCGACCGTTTCTTCTGCCCTGACGCTGGATCATGAAACCAAGCGAACCGCAGAGCAGTATTACCGGGAAGCATCCACCATTTCCAAAACCTATGCCAGTGATTTGTACAACAATCAGATTACCGTGGAAAATGCCTATTCCCAGCTTCATGCTCTGTCTGTTTATCTGGATGCCGATATCTGGATTGTCAATCCGTCCGGTACCGTGGTTGTCAATTCCATGAATCTCCCAAATATATCCAATCCACAGATAATTCAAGATTTTGACCCTTCCGTTACTGCATCCTCTTATTATGTGCAGGGAAATTTCTTCAATCAATACGATGAGGAAATGTTAACGGTTTTTACCCCGATTACTTCCAATTACAAAATCAAAGGCTACGTCATTATTCTTCAGCCGATGGATACTCTAAGAAGCCGCAGTGATAATTATCTGAGTATCACATATATCACATTGGTGGTCTTACTGTTTTTATCTTTGATTATTTTGATCTTCTTTACGGAAGTTTTCTATATTCCTTTAAAGAAAATCATTTATGCAACAGAACAATATGCCGCCGGAAACATGCATCATGAATTTTCCGTAGACAGCAATGATGAGCTGGGATATCTGGCTGGCTCACTCAATTATATGGCAAGCGAAATAGCCCGTTCCGAAGACAATCAGAAAAAGTTTGTTGCCAATGTCTCCCATGACTTCCGTTCTCCGCTAACCTCTATCCGTGGCTATCTGGAAGCAATGATTGACGGAACCATTCCACAAGAGCTGCATGAAAAATATTTAAAAATAGTACTGAATGAAACAGAACGACTGACAAAGCTCACAAATTCTCTGTTAACGTTAAACAATCTGAATACGAAGGGAATGGTTTTGGAACTCTCAGATTTCAATATCAATCAGGTCATTCACAAAACCGTAGATACGTTTGAAGGAACCTGTCGAAAAAAACAGATTTCCATCGATCTCATTCTTACGGGGCAGGAGATGTACGTACATGCGGATGTTGATAAAATACAGCAGGTGTTATATAACCTTTTGGATAACGCAATAAAATTCTCGCATTCCAATTCCACCATTACCATCGAAACAAAATTAAAGCACAACAAACTGTTTGTATCCGTAAAAGATACCGGTATCGGCATTCCGAAAGAAAGTCTGAATCTCATTTTTGACCGCTTTTATAAAACAGATTTGTCCCGCGGTAAGGATAAGAAAGGAACCGGTCTGGGTCTTTCCATTACCAAAGAAATTATTCACTCCCACGGCGAAAACATCAACGTTGTCAGCACTGAAGGAGTCGGAACCGAATTCATCTTTTCTCTGGCCCCCTCTGACATAGACGAAGACGACGAATAAAATAAAGTTTTCGATACTTTGGGGACATGGCAAGTCGTCCTTACAGAAAATGATATATCTTTGCCCGCCGGCTTTTACGAGGTTTTGTGACTTTCTTAGCGGCATGGCGAACAAAAAGGAATGCCCGGTTTCAACTGTCTGAAGACGAAGTCTGAGTTTTGAAACCGGGCATTTAATAAATACTTTGTGAGCGTGCCGCTTAGAAAGGCTAGAAACCGAAGTACGAGGCGGCAAAGATATATCATTTTCTGTAAGGACGAGTTTCATCCCGCAAAAATTGCGAACTTTATTACGTTGTCTTCCAATTCAGTCGATGGAGTTCTCCTTCTAACTGCATGGATTCAAAATTCTGCTGGCGCAAAGCTTCATACAAAACGATGGCAACCGAATTGGATAAATTCAGTGACCGGATTGCGGGCTCCATGGGAATTCGTATACAGTTTTCTTCGTGTTCTACCAGAATTTCCTCCGGTATCCCGGCACTTTCCTTTCCAAACATGATAAAATCATTCGGTCCGAAAGTAACATCGGAATAGACATGCTTGGCTTTGGTTGTTGCCATCCAGATTTTTGCTCCGGGATTCTCTTTTAAAAAAGTCTCAAAATTCATATAGGTATGAACATCCAAATCTTTCCAATAATCCATTCCCGCTCTTTTTAAAGCTTTTTCACTCAACGAAAATCCCAAGGGCTCAATCAGATGCAGACTTGTACCGGTTGCGACACAGGTTCTGCCGATGTTTCCGGTATTGGCCGGGATTTCCGGCTGATGCAATACGATATTCATATTATGCCTGCTCTTTCTCTTTACGAAGTTTTGTTACAAATTCATTTAATCTTCCAATTGCAATCTTTAAGTTTTCTAAAGAATATGCATAGGAAATACGTAAGAATCCTTCCCCACAGTCACCAAATGCGGTACCAGGTACAACGGCAACCTTTTGCTCTTCCAAAAATCTGGTTGCAAATTCTTCACTGGTCATGCCAAATTCTTTGATGCAGGGAAATACATAAAATGCCCCATAAGGTTCAAAGCATTCCAGTCCCATCTCACGAAATGCAT
>JAEDFR010000239.1 GCA_016297945.1 Lachnospiraceae bacterium
AGGGTATCACGTGCGGAACTGCATGAAATGCAGTTTCTGTGTATCGCGAAGCGTGTTGCTGCGAACGAAGTGAACCAATGTCAGTAAGTTAATGCAGCAGAAAAGGACGCGGGTATGAAAAAAAGGATTAAGGTATGCACGTTTTTATTGTGATATATAAACGAGTGGAAGGATCAAGGGTGTAATTATTTTTTTCATCAACGACAAAAAGACAGATTCACATCTGCCGGAAAATAGGGTATACTGATTATGGTTGGTTTTCCGCTTTATGAAAAGCGATAGGTAAAACTTACTGGTACACGGAATCTATGCTGGCGGGCATATTTCCGGTCAGGCCTGATAGGCAGTATATTCTGTTCTATCAGGCTTTCTATATTTGGTGATTCTTCTCTATTATGCAATCGTAAAAAATAATGACATGCATTATAGGCGACCGTATAATTTACCTGATAAATATGTTTTCTGTTCTTTTGAACAATTACTACATGTCCTGTAATGATGGAACAGAAGTTGTAGAGGATGAGACGTGCCCATACTTCCATTTCGATATACTCGCGCTTTTTGGAATGAAAATTTACTGCACCGATGGTATGTTTTAATTCACGGAAAGAGGTTTCAAGATTCCACCTCAGTCTATAGAGCTCCTTGATTTCTTCTGCTGAAAAGTCCTCCGTCGGAAGATTTGTTATGATATTTTCATAACCGTCGTCCGATATTTTAAAACGAAGAATACGCAGAGAAATGGGGTATTCTTTTTCGGAACCGTGTTCAATGTAATCAAAAGTGACATCTTGGCAGATAAAACGATATTGATCTTCGAGTTCTGGATGAAGACGCTTCTTTTTGGATTGGGATCGGGTAAGAATACGGTTTATCTGAACATCAAAGCTCTCCTCCTCGGGGAGATTATTGCCAAGCAAACGCCGCATATTTACATCTTTTGCCCGAATCAGGAAATAGGCATGATGCTCTATGGCATGAGCGAAAACATTCAAAGAATGAAATCCTCTGTCAGCAATAAAAATGGGAACTGCGTCTGGTATGTAATAGCGATCTATCATATCAGCCAAAGCCTGAAATTCGTTTTTTTTGCGTATTGGTTGAACTATAGTATCACAGTATCTTTTAGATAACAGATCAAAAAGAGCAACAACATGAACCTGATTATAGCCGTTGGTAGTTTTTCCATTTGGAGCAAAATAGGAATCCTGATCTTTGGGATTTCTGGTAAAAGTGAAGGAAGAACCATCACATGCAAGCAGCTGATATTTTTTCTTATACAGAAAAAAAGGATAGTGGTCATTAAACATCCGGAAGAGGAAAGGAAATGTTTCGGGAAGCAGCTTATTGCGTTGTTGATGAAAGGCCGAATTCGAAAGTGTACCAGAGGCATAAGCAAAATATTTCAATAATTCATGCCTGATGGTACCGGCTTCCATACAGATGAAAAAATGGATAAGCGACTGGAAGTTGAGTTTACGTTTTCTGGAAAAATCAGTATCAGGATGTTTTGAGAAAAGCCAAGGCATTTGCGCCATATCAGAAATATCCTGAAGAAGAGTGTTTTTCACCTGGTTTGCGAAAGTCATATGTGTATCTCCTTGAATTGAAAAGATTATACTTACAATTCAAGGGCCGCTCTCGCTACCTCATAAACCAATCAGTAGCGAGAGCGGCCACATATTTGGGGTTGTTTGTCAACCACTTTTTGGAAAATTTTTTAATTTTTAGTTAGACCCTTAATACAGGGGAACATTGTAGCTTAACTTACTGACATTGGAAGTGAACAGTAACATATAATGTATATATTGCGTAAAAAAATGCAGGGTTGTTTCATGAAGATATTTTAAAAGTCTAAAAAGATCAGATTTCATCGAGGGTTATACATGCTATACATAAGTATGTATAACCCTCGACTTTTGACTCAAGTAGAGGTATAATGTCTATATAATATAGGTATGCTATACCTATACGGAAAGGAGGGAATTATGCCAGTAACTGAGAAAAAGTATCCGGAATGGGTTCAAAAACACCGTGTAAAGGGGACTACCGTGAAAAA
>JAEDFR010000084.1 GCA_016297945.1 Lachnospiraceae bacterium
ATCGGTATATGACATGGGGAGAATACATTGATTTTGAAACGATGGAAGCAAAGGCGGAGGCTCGTAAAGAGGGACACGCCGAAGGTAAAGAGCAAGGTTTAGCAGAAGGACGAGCAGAAGGACGAGCAGAAGGACGAGCAGAAGGACGAGCAGAAGGACGAGCAGAAGGTCGTGCAGAGAGTAAAAGAGAAGATATTATTTCTATTTTGGAAGAAATCGGCGAAGTTCCGGATATGGTAAAAGAAAAATTGGATGGGATTTCGGATTTGTCAGTTCTGAGTAATATACTGAAAAAAGCAGCCGTTGCAAGTAACATGGATGATTTTGTAAAAGAATTACACGAATAAATATAATTCAACTTTTCAAGTTTTATTAGTTATGCTATTATTTAACGGTAGAATAACGATGGTGAGTGGATAAAATAGTTGCCAACGTTATCGTAAAATATACAAGCAGAGGAGACTAAACATGAGCAATGACAGATATGTAAGTCCGTTGTCGGAACGATATGCAAGTAAAGAGATGCAGTATATTTTTTCGCCGGATATGAAATTTTCGACCTGGAGAAAATTATGGATTGCACTTGCTGAGACGGAGATGGAATTAGGTCTTTCGCAGGATGGAAAGCCGGTAATTTCACAGGAGCAGATTGATGAGTTAAAAGCGCATGTTCATGATATTAATTACGATGTTGCAAAAGAAAGAGAAAAACAGGTGCGCCATGATGTTATGAGTCATGTATATGCATACGGACAGCAGTGTCCGAAGGCAGCAGGCATTATTCACTTGGGTGCAACATCCTGCTACGTTGGTGACAATACGGATATTATCGTCATGACAGAGGCATTAAAGCTGGTAAAAAAGAAATTGGTCAATGTGATTGCAGAACTGGCAAAATTTGCAGATCAGTACAAAGATCTTCCGACGTTGGCATTTACTCATTTTCAGCCGGCACAGCCTACAACAGTAGGTAAAAGAGCAACTTTATGGTGTCAGGAATTCTGCATGGATTTGGAAGATCTGGATTATGTGCTTTCTACCATGAAGTTACTGGGCTCTAAGGGTACTACCGGTACGCAGGCATCTTTCTTGGAATTATTTAATGGTGATCAGGAAACTATTGATAAGATTGATCCCATGATTGCAAAGAAAATGGGCTTTACACAGTGTGTTGCAGTATCCGGTCAGACATACAGCCGCAAGACAGATACAAGAGTCTGCAATATTTTAGCCGGTATTGCCGCAAGTGCACACAAGATGAGTAACGATATTCGTCTGTTGCAACACTTAAAAGAAGTGGAAGAGCCTTTTGAGAAAAATCAGATTGGTTCCTCTGCTATGGCATATAAGAGAAATCCCATGAGAAGTGAGCGTATCGCTTCTTTGTCCAGATATGTCATGATCGATGCTTTAAATCCGGCTATTACATCAGCTACCCAGTGGTTTGAGAGAACGTTGGATGATTCTGCCAATAAGAGATTATCCATTCCGGAAGCATTTCTTGCAATCGACGGCATTCTGGATCTTTGCTTAAATGTTGTTGACGGATTGGTAGTCTATGACAAAGTCATTACCAAACGTCTGATGAGTGAGTTGCCGTTTATGGCTACTGAAAATATCATGATGGATGCGGTTAAAAACGGCGGTAACCGTCAGGAAATGCATGAAATTATCCGGACTCTGTCAATGGAAGCAGGAAAACATGTGAAACAGGAAGGTAAGGAAAATAATTTACTGGAACTGATTGCCAATGATCCTGCGTTCGGTATGAGTTTGGAAGATTTGCAAAAGACCATGGATCCTTCTAAATACGTTGGACGTTCACCGATTCAGGTAGAGAAGTTCATTAAGGATGTTGTAAATCCGATTTTGGAAGCTAATAAAGATCTTTTGGGAATGACTGCCGAAATCAATGTATAAAATATATTATCATTTTTAATACCAGACCGGTTTCAAAACTCAGACTTCGTCTTCAGACAGTTGAAACCGGTCATTCCTTTTTGTTCGCTTATGTCGCTGAGAAGGGCGCGGAACCCCGTAAATACCGGCGGACAAAGATATATAATGAGGAATATAAAAAAGAATTGTTAACTATCTTAAAGAAATGGTTGACAATTCTTTTTTTTCTCTGTATTTTAGTTTATGGAAATAAAATACAGGAGTGAAAAGAAATGAAAAATAAGACAAAAGTATATCAATTGACAACATGTGCTCTGATGGCTGCACTGATGTGTGTATTAGGACCGAATTCCGTTCCGATTGGTCCGGTTCCGGTTTCGTTAACCAATCTTGTCATCTACTTAGCAGTATATCTTTTAGGAACAAAAGGAAGTACAATCAGTTATATTGTATATCTGTTTTTAGGTATGATTGGATTGCCGGTATTCTCCGGTTATGAAGGTGGTATCGGAAAGTTAGCAGGCCCTACCGGTGGATATCTGATCGGATTTATTTTAATGGCAATTATCTGTGGTATTTTTATGGAAAAATCACATGCCAATGTGGTTATTACCAGTCTGGGAATGGTGTTTGGAACCGCCGTTGCATATTTGTTTGGAACCATCTGGTTTATTTATCAATTGGAATACACCTGGTCACAGGCATTGGCTGTCTGCGTATTTCCGTTTATTCCTTTTGATCTTGCAAAAATTGTAATTGCCGGTATTTTAGGAAAAGCAATTCGGCATGCACTTGCAAAGGCACATTTGTTGCCGACAACACAAAAAGATGAACAAACTAAAGTGCAGGAATAAGTTTCTGAGAGTGGATGAAAAGAGTACTAGTTCACTGAAATGCCAGAAAGATTTATCAGATAAATATATCGGAAAAATGATTAACAGGACTAATAAGAGTATTTAAGAAAAAATATGAATGAGGAATTATGATGAGTATGGATATATTACAGTTGGCAGATGAGATTATAGAAGGACGCAGGCTTTTCAGAGACGAGGATTTGTCCTACTTTATTACCTGCGATTATGATGCATTATGTGAGGGCGCTGACAAAATCAGAAAACATTTTGTGGGAGATAAAGTTGATTTGTGTTCTATCGTGAATGGTCGAAGTGGAAAATGTCCCGAGGATTGCAAATACTGCGCACAGTCAGCGCATTACCATACAGAATGTAATATCTATGATTTCCTGTCGGAAGAAGAGCTTTTAGAAGCTTGTAAGCTTAATGAAAGTGAAGGTGTGGATCGATTTTCCATTGTTACTGCAGGACGTGATTTGAGCGGAGAGGAATTTGAGAAAGCGCTTCGTGCATTTAAGCGTATGAAAGAAGAATGCGATATTGAACTTTGTGCATCCATGGGCTTTTTAAATCGCGAACAATTTCGAAGACTAAAAGAAATCGGTGTGGACCGGTATCATCACAATATTGAAACGTCCAAAAGATTTTTTTCGAATATCTGTACCACACATACATATGAGCAGAAATTTGCAACACTGAAGGTTTTAAAAGAAGAAGGAATGAGAATTTGCTCCGGCGGTATCATCGGAATGGGTGAGACATGGGAAGATCGCATTGATATGGCAGTCAGTCTTTCGGAGGTCGGAGTGGATTCCATTCCATTAAATGTATTAATGCCGATAAAAGGAACGCCTTTGGAAAATCAGGAGCGATTAACCGAAGAGGACATTGTACGGACCGTTGCTGTTTTCCGATATATCAATCCGACTGTCCATATCCGGTTGGCAGCAGGAAGAGCACTCATGGAAAACGATGGAAAAAAGGCATTTGAAGCCGGAGCTTCCGCGACGATAACCGGAAATATGCTTACAACGGCAGCAAATGCTACTATTCGCAGTGATCGTGAAATGCTTTCTTTAATGGGACGAGAGATAAAAGAACTGAAGAAATAAAAGAATTGCAAAAGAGTTAAAAACCGATTGTATCTACTGAGACTTGGATAATACAATCGGTTTTTGTTGTGAAAATATAAATGTATGAGCTATAATAAATACATGAAAGAAACAAATAATAAAAGTGTAAGACGTAAATTGAATATTTTACAGGTTCATAACTTTTATCGTGAACCGGGTGGTGAAGATGTCGTTGTAAAAAATGAAGCAGAAATGCTAAAGGAACATGGACACAGAGTTTATAAGTATTATCGTAGGAATAAAGAAGTTGCGTATCTTCCTTTCTTTGAGAAAATAATGTTTCCTCTTGATTCTGTTTTTTCTGTTAAAACCTATATCCAGATTCGCAGGATTATCCGTAAAAAAAAGATTGATCTGGTCCATGTACATAATACCTTGCATTTAATCAGCCCCTCTGTATTTTTGGCTGCAAAAAAAGAAGGAATACCTGTTGTTATGACTGTACACAATTATCGTCTGTGCTGTCCGGCAGGAACCTTTTATCATTGCCGACATATCTGTGAAAAGTGTATGACAAACGGACTGATGCAGGCAGCCCGTTGTAAATGTTACCGAAACAGTTTTTGGCAGTCTGCTTTGGTGGCCGTTCAGACCGATGTTCATCGCAAGCTACATACTTACCGGGATGTTTATTTTATTTGCTTTACAAATTTCCAAAAAGAAAAAATCTGCAAGCTTCAGGATATTGATTCAGAGCATGTTTTTTTGAAACCAAATGGATTAAAAAAAGAAAATTTGGAAAAGACTGCCGGCAAAAATCAGATACTGTTTGTTGGAAGACTGGAAGAAGAGAAGGGTATTCTGGATTTGCTTAAAGCATATCGTGAGATGACTTTGGAGTTGCAAAAAGAAGGCTATCAGATCCCGAAGCTTGTAATCTGCGGAGATGGGGAACTGAATTTTATAAGTCATCTTTTTGTAAGAGAAAACCACATTGAAAATGTGGTCTTTATGGGACATGTATCTCATGAAAAAGTGTTAAAAACAATGGCTGAGTCAAAGTGTGTGGTAATTCCGTCACGCTGGTATGAAGGAATGCCGATGGTATTGATTGAAGCATATCAGACAAAGACACCGGTGATTGTACCGGATTTTGCCGGATTTTCATCCATGGTTTGTGACGGTGTGAATGGATTTAAGTATGCGCCGCATCATACGGACGAACTGGCAGCGTTGCTTGCTGTGATGACTGCCAGACCATGGGAAATGACATGCGATTTCTCAGAGATGGATATTCTAAGACAGACGGAATATGAAGCGAACTATCAACAATTAAGATGTATTTATGAAAGGTGTATGGAAGATGTTCGGAATATTGAAAAAGAATCAGCTGTTAGAAAATAAACTGCAGACTTTGCAGATGAATTTTGAAAATAATTATAAGGATGCTGCTAAACTCAATTATGAAGAGTATTGGAAAATGCTTGATGAATTAGCTGATTCCGGAAAAATTAAAGGAAAACAGATTGATTATTACAAGCAGCGGGGCGAAGATTTGCGCGGTCAGATGAACAATTTCAACCACCAGAATAATGTAAAAACATTCTAGTGCACTAGTATAGAAAACTGAGATTCCTGACAAATAAATTGCTATATTTTTTTCGATATGTTAAAGAGAATAATGCTTTATTTTGGAGAATTCTATGGATGGAAATTTAGAGTATTACAAAGTGTTTTATTATGTTGCAAAAGAGAAAAGCTTGACCAGAGCGGCCGAGCTTTTAAATATTTCCCAGCCTGCTGTCAGCCAGTCGATGAAGTTGCTCGAGGCTAACATTAGGGCAAAATTATTCCTTCGTACTTCCAGAGGGATTCGATTGACACCGGAAGGTGAAATTTTGTTCGATTATGTCAAAGGCGGATATGAGCAGATTGCTCATGGAGAACAGGTTCTGCAAAAACTTATGAATTTGGAAGCCGGGGAGTTGCATATCGGAGCAAGTGACATGACATTGGAATTCTATTTATTGCCCTTTTTGGAAAAATATCATGAATTGCATCCCGATGTTAAAGTAAAGATTTCCAATGCGCCGACACCCGAAACGCTGAAGAATCTTATGGATGGTTCGGTAGATTTATGTCTGGTGTCCACTCCGTTTGAAGTTCCGGATGGAATGGAAGTCAGACCCGTGCGGGAAATTGAAGATGTTTTTGTGGCAGGAAGAAGGTATACGCAATTAAAAAATCATATGACGGATTTTAAAGAATTGTTGAATTATCCGATTATCTCTTTGGAAAAAAATACCAGTACCAGAAAATATATGGATGAGTTGCTTGCACAAAATGATGTCATCCTAAATCCGGAATTTGAACTGGCAACCTCCAATATGATTGTTCAGTTTGCCTTACGAAACCTTGGCGTAGGGTGCGTTGTACGGGATTTTGCACAGCCGGAAATTGACAGTGGCAGACTGTTTGAAATTCGATTTAATAAAATGATTCCCAAAAGACAGATTTGTGTGGGAACCAACCAAAAGCTTCCGACAAGCTTTGCGGCAAAAGGGTTGTTGGAGTTATTGTTTGAAACGAACAGGAGTTAGTGTATGCTTACTACAATTATTTTTGACATCGGAAATGTTTTAGCAGACTTTGGATGGAAAGAGTATTTTGAAAGCTTTCATTTCCCAAAAGACATTCTGTCGCGAATTGCGAAGGCAACTGTATTATCGCCGGCTTGGAACGATTTTGACAGAGGAGCAAAAACGGATGAAGAGCTGATAAATGGTTTTATTATAAATGATCCCGAATTAGAGCCTCAGATAAGGCAGCTATGTGAGAATGTTCATGATATGATTACGAAAAGAGAATATGCAATTCCGTGGATTTTGGAATTAAAGCAGAAAGGATACCGGGTCTTATATCTTTCCAATTTTTCCCATAAAGCTGAAATTGAGTGTCAGGATGCCCTTGATTTTATTCCATTTATGGATGGTGGAATTTTATCTTATCAGGAAAAACTGGTAAAGCCGGAACCGGAAATATATCAGAGATTGATTGAACGATATGATTTAATTCCAAAAGAATGTGTGTTTTTGGATGACAGAATGGATAACTGTGAGGCGGCTGCAAAATTTGGCATGAAAACAATCTGTTTTACGACCAAAGAAGCTGCGATTGAAGAACTGAAAAAATATCATGTCTATTGATATGGTATTATCTTTTTGCTTTTCATCCTTTTCGGATTTGTGTTCCCGAAAAGATGTGCTGTTAGAGCGATATCGTATAGTAGGATTGATAAAATTTAGCAAACGGGATGGTCGCTATTATTGCTTTCCGTCTTATCATCATGTTCATCCATGCCGGCCGTAAAGTCATAATCAACAGATGCAATGGTATGTTTTTGTGTCAGCATTCCGTAAATCCAGATATAGATCCAGATTAAAATCGGAACAGCAACGGTTGCAATCAGACTGGTGCGCAGTAACATTCCTTTGCCATCAAAATCAAAAATAGCGAAAACCAGTGTCGCAATATATATAGAAACTAACAAGATGATACCAATCCATGCCGCAATACGTTGTCCTTTTGAATACATAACATACTCCTTTGTTTTCCTTTTTCTTGTAATTTATCACATATCTGACTATAATGAAAGGAGTATTGTTGGAAATTATTAAAGAGGGTATATTATGGAAAAAAAGAATCCTAAATATGTTTTACGAATTGGAACCATGCTGCAGGATCGTTATCGGGTTGACGATGTTTTGGACAGCAATGGTATGACAATTACATATCTTGCTTTTGATATTTTTCGTGAGCAAAAAGTTGTAATCAAAGAGCTTTTTCCAAATTCCATTGTGGAAAGAAATCAGGATGATGCTCTTACAGTTTCCTGCGTCCGCTATATCGATGAACATGATTTTTATACATTAAAAGAACATATGCTGAAAAAGGCAAAAGCTTTAATTGCACTTTATCCGATGGAAGGAATTGCCAATATACTTAATTTTTTTGAAGAAAATCAGACAATATATGTGATTGCTGAGTATGCTGAAGGGGTATCACCTTTAGAATTTATGCAAAAGATTCATTCACATCCGATGCAGTTAAAGGAAATCTTAAAACTGTTAAAGCCGGTTATGGAGGCTTTGGATGCGTTGCATAAGAAAGGCATTGTACATGGCAGAATAAGTCCTGCCATGATTCGAACGAAAGATAAAAAAGTGGTTCTGGTTGGTTTCGGAGATCCGATTGAAGACGCAATGTTGCCGATTTTAGAGCAGGCTACCGTGCGTATTCCTGAGTATTCGGCTTTAGAGCAGTATATGGAAAATTCTACTTTGGGATCGGAGACCGATGTTTATGCAGTGGCAGCAATCATTTATGAAGCTGTTACCAGAATCACAGTTGCTCCCTTTTATGACAGAATCGGAGATGGAAACGAGGAAAAAGAAGATCCGGTTGTTGCGTTAAAGGATTTAAATATTGGCATTATGGCATACCAAAGTGATGCAATCATGAAGGCATTAAATATTTATCCGCAGGATCGTTACGATACGTTTGAGGAATTGGTTTTAGCATTGTCTGAAACGGAATTTGAAGAGCAATCAAAGATTATCATGCATAGAAAACCACACAGCTTTGCGGCTAAATATAACTATATCCGAAAGGTCCGTCTGGTACTGATTGCCGGAGCAATTTTTATCCTGTTATTTTTTGGCCCCAAAGCATACCGCTATTTCCGTTCTTTTGATGCAAAGCAGTTTTATACAAAACTGGATGAGGCAAATGTGTATGAGCAATGTCGGATGGTTGTACAGTTATCAGAAAGCAAGCGCGAAAAATATGCGAATGATTACAATAAAATAGAAGAGCCGGACATGTCTGCCAATACCATAGAGCCGGATTACGAAATCCACTATTATGATAAGGTGACAAAGCGGTTTGTGACCAATGAGCAGATGAATATGGATGCCAAAATAGTCCGTTATATCCGTCTGGATTATCGTAGAAACAACACGGCAATTTTGATGTTTGTGGATGAAAATGAAGTTAAGCAGGTAACGGTTAATTTGAAGCCCGATATTTTCAATGTTTATTCGGTTGAGGAAAGCATTACCGATAAAGAAGGAAATACAACCTATCAAAGTTACAAAGTAGAATGGTAATATGTGTCTGTCTGTCGGTTTGTCTGTCGGTTTGATTTACTACTTGCAAGATTTATAAATTTTTTATATACTATTTCAAATGGCGTTTATATTTCGCCATAGTAAAAATGCAAAAGGAGTACTGAAATGGCATTATTAGATCAGTGGAGAGACGTGGCTTATGACGAGTCAGCAAATAAAGGTGATTTACAGAGATTTTGGGGAGATTACTTCAAGAAGGAACAGGCTGTTTACAAAGAATTATTAGCAGATCCTGATACTGAAGTCAAAGGAACCGTTAAAGAATTAGCAGATAAATTCGGCATCACAGTGATGGAAATGACCGGCTTTTTAGATGGTATTCAGGAATCATTGGTTGCTCCTAATCCAATCGAAGAGATGGAAGAAGATACTGAAGTATCTTTAAAATTTGATAAAGAGCTTCTTTACAAAAACATGGTAGCCGCAGATGCTGAGTGGTTATATGGTTTGGAAGAATGGAAAGAAATCTTTGATGAGGATAAATTAAAAGCACTTTACAAAGAGCAGAAGAGTTCTCAGACTGTTGTAAATGCTCCCAAGATTTATCCCAATGATCCCTGCCCCTGCGGTAGTGGCAAGAAGTATAAAAAATGTTGTGGTAAAAATAAATAGTAAAAGACTTTACTTTTTATCAAGCAAAGCATAAAATGATATGAAATAAGTGCCAAAAAAATTGGCTCATATATCTAACACGTTGAAGAGACGAGTAAGATGAGGGAATGTAACAGAGAGAAGTACATTTGCTGAGAGTACTTTTACAGGAAACATCCGAAAACTAACTCTGAGTGGCCCTAATCCGGTCCGGTGATTCCGTTATCATCATAAAGAGTGGTCTAATAAGCCGTCATTGAAGGAGATGAGAATCGAGGCGCATAGACAAGCAGGGTGGAACCGCGTATATTACGTCCCTTACATTGTTTTTGCAATGTAAGGGACATTTTTTATGATAATAACTCGCAAGCACATGCAGTTTTGCATGCTTGCATGCGAAAACTGCAATGTATTTGCGAGTTTAACAAAAATGAGAATGAAGTCCGAAAGGACGGAATTCGAATTTTTGTAGAATTGCGAGAGTGAGAAGCAC
>JAEDFR010000085.1 GCA_016297945.1 Lachnospiraceae bacterium
AGCGGTCGTCAAGTGCAATTGTGCAAGCACATTGCACTTTCCTCGTCGCCATAACAAAAAAAGAGAACATGGGGATGTTCTCTTTTGTAGGTTGTTTTATATATGAATTTATTATTCGTCGATGACGTTATCTTCCGTCGAAATTGTTCCGCCGTCACCGTCCGGAACCTCACCGGTGTTTGATTGAGGAACGGTATTTGCATTGGCGATATTGCGTTCAGCCATACCTGCAAATTCTGATTCGGGGAATGAACCAACCAGCTCATTATACAACTCATTGGCTTTATCCATATTGCCGGAAGCCTGATAGGTTGCAGCCAGATTATATAATATTTCAGGATTGGTATTGTTAAAATACCATGCTTTTTCCAACTTATCAATGGCGCTTGTATAATCACCCTGATTTTTTAATGATAAGCCTGTCTCAAAGCATTGGGTAGCAATATCCGGACCCACACGCGTCATGATTGCATTGTATAATTCGCGGTATGATTCCGAAGCTTCATTTTCTACGAAGTTTTTATCAATACCATATAAACCATCCGAAACAGCTGTCAGATTCTCACGATTCTGAATATATAGGGCAACGGTCGTCAAAAGCGAGTCAACCGTCTGCAAAGCTCCGCCTTCACCATAGTAAGAATTCAGCTGCTCACTCATCTTTTCATTTTCGTCTGTCAAAGCAGAAACTCTCTGCTCCAAATCTGAAATCTGAGCTGTTTTTTTATCTGAATTTTCACTAATCTGCTTTAATTCATCGTTGAGATTGTTCTTGGCCGATTGGACACGCGCAGGAACAATCAAAAACATACAGACTGCAATACCGATTGCAATACCGATGATAATATTTAAAACCGTATTGGGACCGATTAAAGGCTCTTTCGTCGGTCTTGGCTGAATAATCGTTTCATTTCCGCTTTGGTATGTGTATGCATTGGGGTTCGATGCTTTTTTCTTTTTGGCTGCTGCCGTCTCATCGCCATCCAACATCATTTCAACTTCTTTGATATAACGTAGTGTTGTCGTATTGTTAACATCAACCCTAAGACACCGGTTTAAAACACGGCGTGCCTTTTCCCACTCTTCCGCTTCAATATATAAAAGTGCAAGCAACTGCTGGGCTTTCAAAAATCTGGGATATGTGGACACTACTTTTTTAAGCTGTATAATCGCCAGATCATTACTATCCTGGTTGCAATATGCTAACGCCTGATTATATTTACGGGTAGCCTGATCTAACATCTCCTGTTGTGCAGGATTAGACTGAATATCATTGATAAAATCATCTGCTATATTTTTCTGGGGACGGATATTTTTACTGATAACCCACTCGCTTAACGCGGCAACCGTTTCCCCCATTTCAAAATAAACCAATCCCAACAGATTTCTGGCATCAATATGATTTTTATTAAATTTTAGTGCCTCTCTTAAATTGACAACAGCACCACTTAAATCACGCACAGTTGCTTTTGCTAACCCTTCGTTATAAAAGCGGTTGGACATATGCATGATTTTTTTATATAAAACTACATCAGCACCGCAATTTGTACAGAAATCCTTTTCAGACAGTTCGGCGCCACATTGATAACATCTCATGACTTTACTCCTATCGATCCTGTATTATTGCTGTTCTTCCTGACTCTCTCTGATTAGATTCACCAATAAATCTGCCATATCGGTAAGGTCCTGATTGTATATCGCTTCCTCAGCCTGATCAATCTCCAGACTGGGATGAAACTTCTTTAATTCTTCTTCAAAGTTAATCATTGTACTTCCTCCTAAACACAGCCTTAATAAGGCCTACCAAATATAAGGAACCCACAATATAAACCTGATCATTATCTTTTTTCATACGGAGACATCTGTTTATTCCGTCTTCCGCTCCCCTCTCATAATAAACATCTATCAGGCTAAAGCGGGAAAAATAACACTGTAACTGTTCTATGCTGAGACCTCTATGGATCTCCATATCTATCACAACTGCTTTGGAGAACAAACCGCTCTCACAAAGTAACGTTATCATCTGTTCATAATCTTTATCATCTACAGCGGAAAAACACAGAATACGTTTTCCGTCACAGGGTATCGATGAAACAGTTTTCAAAAACGCCCTTATTCCATCTTCATTGTGGGCTCCATCAAAAAAAACATCCTTGCCCACTTCTTCCATACGCCCTTCCCAAAAGGTTTCCCATAAAGCTTTCTGCATTCTTTCTTTTGACATTGGTGTCAAATGATTGCGTAATAAAAACACCTCAAATGCACGCAATGCCAAGGATGCGTTATCAACCTGATAAAGCGCATATGTTGACAGAGTAAGACTAATATAATTATAATAGCTAGATTTATAAGAAAAATCAATGCTTTTATGTTTTATTTTTTCTACAGAATACTGGTTTTTACTAATTGAATTGACAACAGCGGAACAACTTTTGGCCTTCTCGTAAAACACATCCGAAACAGAATCCTCATAATCGATAAAAATGACATCCGATTCATTTTTAATAATACCAGACTTTTCCACAGCAATTTTTTCTCTGGTATCCCCTAAAATATGGCAATGGTCGAGACCAATGGATGTCAACACACACACATCCGTTTTATCAAAAACGTTGGTCGCATCCATCCTTCCTCCAAGTCCGGTTTCCAAAATCATCACATCCACATAGCTTTCACCAAAGATGATGATAGCCATTAAAAACAAGAATTCAAAAAAAGTCGGAAATTGTCCTGTTTCCTTTCGCATCTGCTCTGCAGACAAATAGACAGTATGGAACGCGCACAAAAACAATTCATTCTCAACAGGTTGACAGTTAATCAGAAATCTTTCATGCATACTCACTAAGTGGGGAGAGACAAATCCCCCCACTCTATAACCGTATTCGCAAAAAAGCCTTTGCAGATAAGCACACGTACTTCCTTTTCCATTCGTACCTGCCACATGAATCCGTGGAATGTCGCAATCCCATTTTCCCAGCCTCTTAAGCATTTCCTTCGTCCGCAAAAGACCGTTACCCACTGCAAACTTCGGAAGCGCATTTATGTAGTTTTCAATATCAGCATAATTGTTTAAATACATGTTATATTTCCCATTTTGTCATTTCAGTCATTGAGGGGCGTTGAGGAAGGATTGTTTATTTTTGTGGGATACGTCCGTTGATAAGTTTATCTAAATATTCCGAAAAAATATCTAATCCCCTGACGCACACGGCGCATATACGGCATCCTGCCTAAAATGCGCCTTTCGTGACTTCCATGTCACGAAGTGCTGATTACCTAGTCGGAATATTAAGATAAACTAATCAACTCCCCAAAATCTCACAAAAATAAACAATCCTTCCTCAACTGGCCATATCAATTTACTCATTTATTCAAGTCGTTCACGCATTTGAAGATATTATATTATTCTATACCTTCAAAATCAATTTTATCATTATTGAAACATGTTCATGAAATCTCGAATTTCTTTTTATTTTCGATTTCATGCAATTTATTTTGAATTCCATATCATTCATCATTATGATTCTCCACTTAGTAAACAAGCCATATTTCCCAATACATTATAAAAAACACAAATGTAAACGGGGGAAGCATTTTAAACAGTATTTAAGTCAGATGATTTGAAGCTATCAGAAAGTATTATGTACAAAGAATAATAAAAAAGGAATTCTTTACGCAGTTTTATGAGTATATTATTTATGCGGTGTTATTGTGGAGATGTATTAGATGTTCTTATTATTCCGTTCTATTTCAGCAATTCGCAGCATGGATGCTGCGAAAGGTGCACGACGGACATGGATGTCCGGGTGCACCGGTGCGTCTGCCATCAACACATCTCAACGGAATAATTAGAACATCTTATACATCGTAACCTAACACCAAATAAATAATATACTCATAAAACGTCCGGAAAAACAATCTCCATCTAATTCTTCACAATAACCTTTCCGGCAATCATTCCGGATATATTCCGATATTCCATATAGACTGTGCTGTTTTCAATCGGCAGTCTTCCCTGTCCGATACAGATAATACTTCCTTTATGCAGATTACCGTCAATGCGTATCAATGCATCCTTTGCTTTCTGCATATATACCATAATGGAAGCCAGCTTACTGTTGCAGGACTGAATATCGTTTGTAAGTCCTTTCATTTCTTCCTTAATCTCAGCAACTCTCTTTTCAAAAACAGGAGTAATCGCCCCTGTCTTTTTGACATACATTTCTATTTCTTTTAATTCATTCACAAGCCGTTTTTGGGAATTCTTCAGTTTATCAAGTCGTTTATTCAATTCCAGATTTTCCTGATATATCTCAGGCTGACATCCGGCATGGACTTCTGTTTTGACCTCTGCGTCGTTTCCCAGATTTTTACAGTCAATTCCCTTTGTTCCATGGACATATCCACCGATAATAGCACCTTTTTTGCCGGTAAGCGTCACCTTACCTTCCGCCTCGATCTGAGAACTCAAAATAATATTGGCTTCCACATTGCCGTTTGCTTTGACCTGTGTATGTTCAATAAAATCAGCATACAAGTCTCCGCGACATACAATGCTCGCCTTTTGATTTCCCTGTATCCCTCTCTTAAGGATGATGTCACCGCCTGCCACAATCGTCGCAGCCTCAACCGTACCCTCAATAGTCAGACTCTTTCCGGCCCGTATAACAACTCCTGATTCCACATTTCCGGAAATCACCACATCTCCGTAAAACTCTACCTTTCCAATCAGCTGATCGACATCTCCACGCAATTCATAAACCGAATTGATATCCAATTTGCCGTCTTTATATTCCACTTTTCCTTCTTTTTGTGCAATATATAAATTGGGATCCTCCTCGGAATGAATGATATTGCGCCCCTGTAGTGGCAATAGATTTTTTACCGGATTCACCGGTATCGAGGTTCCGGTTACGCCAACCCCCGGAATTCCTTCTTTTGCCGGATGATATAATGCCAGAGGCGTACCTGCCTGTACGCTGTTGACCATATTCATGCTCTGATAATCAACAGAACCGTCCTCACGGATTTTAGGTTTCTTCACATCACCGGTCACATCCACATAATATTCATAATATCCATCCTGACCTGCAATTGCCTCTGTCGCGGTAGCAACTTTGATTTCCCGCTCATATACTTTTTTACGGGCCATTGCAATCAGATTATCCTCATTGATGCCATATCGAACCCCGTTATTTTCCAAAAAGTCCAGTAGTTCTTCCTTGGAATAAAATGATTCATCCTCTTTCTCTACCAGATACAACCATGCCTCTTGATCATCATCCGTTACCCGCACATAAGACTGTGTTTTGTCATAAATGTCAAAGAGGGAGTCCCTGACATTTAATTCCTGCATTTCTTTTCCCATGCTTTTCTCATCTGTCATAAGACTCCCTCCTTATTCATTCAATTATCAATTCCGTTACCATTGTACCAGTGCAACGTTTTCTAAATTACTATGCCATTCACGAAAAATTTTTTTCTCATGTGCTATCAGGAAAACAGTCAAGTGATATGGTGTAGTTAATTTAAAAACCTTGTATAAGTAACAAACGCTTATTTTAATGTTGCCAGACGCATCTGAACCTGTTCAAGCATCTGCGTATATTTTGCAAGCTTTGCTTTCTCTTCTTCTACCTTTGCAACAGGCGCTTTGCTTACAAATTTTTCATTGTTGAGCATTCCGTTGGAACGTGCAATTTCACCCTGTAAGCGCTTTTCTTCTTTCTGCAAACGCTCAATCTCCTGACTGATATCTACCAGTTCGGCAAACGGCATATAAACGGTTGCATTTTCAATCACAACACTGACTGCATCGTCTGCAATGCCTGTTTTATCTTTTTGTACCACTACTTCGGAAGCATATGCTAACGGAGCAAAGAACAATTTGCCTTCATTAAAAATAGCTGCTACCTCGTCTTTTTGTGTCACAACATATACCTGTGCTTTTCGGCTCGGAGGTACATTCATTCCGGTACGAGCGTTTCGAATGCCACGAATAGCTTCTTTTAACACCTCAATTTCAGTTTCTTCTTTTTCATATGCCTTTGCTTCATCATATACAGGCCAGTTGGAAATCATAATGGTTTCCTCTTCATCCTGTAATGTACAGAAAATTTCTTCTGTGATAAAGGGCATATAAGGATGCAGTAATTTTAATGCGTCAATTAATACAGTCTTTAATGTGTACAATGCCGCATTCTGGCTGGCTGCATTATCACTGTTGTAAAGACGGGGTTTTACCATCTCAATATACCAGTCGCAGAACTCATCCCAAATAAAATCATAAACCTTTTGAACAGCGATACCAAGCTCATATTTCTCCATATTGTCGGTAACTTCTTTCACGAGATTGTTGAGCTTGCTGATAATCCATTTATCAACCGGTTCTAAAGAATCCTTTGCATTTGCCGGAATGACTTTATCCTCCATATTCATCATGATGAAACGGGAAGCATTCCATACCTTGTTTGCAAAATTACGTGCCGCCTCTACTCTTTCATAGTAGAAACGCATATCATTTCCGGGTGCATTGCCGGTTATGAGTGTCAGTCTGAGTGCATCGGCACCGTACTGATCAATAATCTCTAACGGATCAATACCGTTTCCTAAAGATTTACTCATCTTTCGTCCCTGCGAATCTCTGACAAGACCATGGAACAATACCGTCTTAAACGGTTTTTCACCCATCTGTTCGTAGCCGGAGAAAATCATACGGATTACCCAGAAGAAGATAATATCGTATCCGGTAACCAGTACATCGGTCGGATAAAAATATTTCAAATCCTCTGTCATTTCCGGCCAGCCCAATGTTGAGAACGGCCATAATGCAGATGAAAACCAGGTATCCAAAGTGTCCGGATCCTGGGTGAAATGATTTTTACCGCATTTGGGGCAAACGGCCGGTGCCTCTTTAGCAACAACGGTTTCACCACAGTCATCACAATAGTATGCCGGAATACGGTGTCCCCACCACAACTGACGGCTGATACACCAGTCCTTGATATTGTCCGTCCAGTTAAAATAGGTCTTCTGCATCCGCTCGGGAACCAATTTAATTTCACCGTTTTTAACAGCCTCTGCGGCAGGTTTGATCAACTCATCCATCTTGACAAACCACTGCTCTTTTACAAGAGGTTCTACGGTTGTTTTACATCTGTCATGTGTGCCGACATTGTGACTGTAATCTTCAATCTTAACCAAAAGTCCCTGTGCATCCAGTTCCTTTACAATAGCTTCCCTTGCTTCATAGCGATCCATACCTGCATATGCCCCGCCATTTTCATTGATGGTGGCATCGTCATTCATGATATTAATAATAGGAAGATTGTGTCTTTTTCCAACTTCAAAGTCATTCGGATCATGAGCCGGTGTAATCTTTACAACACCGGTACCAAATTCCATATCAACATAGGTATCCTCCACAACCGGGATTGCTTTGTTTACAATCGGAAGCCAAACCTTTCTTCCGTGCAGATAGGTATATCTTTCATCATCAGGATGAACGGCAACTGCAGTATCTCCGAGCATGGTTTCCGGTCTTGTGGTTGCAAACTCCAAAAACTCTGTTTTGCTGGGCTGTCCATTTTCATCAACCAGCGGATATTTGATATGCCAGAAATGTCCGGCCTGATCTTCATATTCTACCTCTGCATCGGAAATGGATGTATTACAAACAGGACACCAGTTGATAATGCGGGCACCCTTATAAATCCATCCTTTTTCATGCATCTTACAGAAAACTTCGGTAACGGCTTTATTGCATCCCTCATCCATGGTGAAACGTTCTCTGTCCCAGTCACAGGAGGAACCAAGCTTTTTTAATTGACTAATAATACGTCCGCCGTATTCTTTTTTCCACTCCCATGCACGCTCCAAAAATCCTTCACGTCCAAGGTCGTGCTTATCAATTCCCTGTGCCTTTAAGGTTTCAATAATTTTGACTTCAGTAGCAATACTTGCATGGTCTGTACCCGGCTGCCATAACGCATTGTAACCCTGCATTCTTTTAAAACGGATCAGAATATCCTGCATGGTATTATCTAAAGCATGTCCCATATGCAGCTGACCGGTAATATTCGGCGGTGGAATCACGATTGTAAAAGGCTTCTTACTGTGATCTACTTCTGCATGAAAATACTTTTTCTGCAGCCACTTTTCATAAATGCGGTCCTCAAGTCCGTGAGGATCATATGTCTTTGCTAATTCTTTGCTCATGTTTGATTGACACTCCTTAATTTATCCTTAGGAACAATCGTCTTATGGCGATTATTTCTTTATTTCCCAAACAGATAACAGATCAAATTTTCCCATTAATATCATGTTATTATACCATAAACTAAATGTTGTTTCTACATTTTATGTTATAAACGAGCTATTGCTTCTACACTTTATGTTATAAACCAACTCTCGTTCCTGCATTTTATGTTATTAACCAACTGTTGTTCCTGTATTTTATGTTGTAAACCAACTGTCGCTCCTACACTTTATGCTAATATCATAACCGGTATGCATTATGACAAACTGTAACAATTATACCAAATACTAAAATACAATTTGTAAAACATACAACAAAACGTGGTAGCATACCAAATAATAAATGAAAATCATTTTACATCATTGTATATTGCATAAACTCATATTTCAATTTACTTCCGACTACAATTTCTGCAGGAAGCAAGGCTCTTGCAACCAGCTTTAAATCATCTGTTTCTATATCTGTTCTTTTTAAATTTGCATAATCTCCATCTATGCTTTCTACTTCATAATACCAGGTTTCCATGATATTCCATGATCCTTTCGTTTTCTTTTCATATTATATATTTTTCTCCATACATTGCGACACCGCAATCAAATATAAACTCATTTTTCCTTAATAGCTTCTTATTTTAAGACTCCGGCAATGAACTCAAGTCAATTTTACCAAAGAACTCTCCCATGGACACGGTTAAATGTTTTACCTTTTCCGAACGCGCCTCTTCATAAATGGGATTCAGCTTTAAATGCGGTTCTTTCGCCATTTTAGCAAACAGCAAAGCCGTATTGTAAGCATCAGACAAACCGTCATGCGCCTGCCCTTCCTGTATGATATTGGCTGCAATCAATGCTTCTTCCAATGAATAAGCCCGCTTCTTTTCCATTTTATTAGAAAATGTTTTCTGACAGTCATTCCATGTTTCAAAAATCTTCTCAAACCGTTCTGAAACAATGCTTTTCGCCTGCATTTCATTTTGTAATTGTTTTAAATCCGTCCGGCTCCAGGAAACCATTTCAACTTCACCGTCAGGAAGCCATAACTCAAACTGTCTGAGAGCCTCCTCAAAACAGGGGGCATTTTTCAAATCCTTTTGTGTAATTCCGGTCAGGTGATTAATAAACGTATCAAGGCTTCCGTATTGCGGTTTAACATAAGTCATAAAGCGGTCTTCTAAAATTTGATACTGCTCATCCAATTTAACCGCACCGATTTGTATTACCTCATTGGATTTTCCATATGATTTTGCCGCCCCTTTTGGAACCTTACACATTTCCAAGTCAATCACAACATAGTATTTCATGTTTTCCCCTTTATCTTTTGACTAGTACAATGGTTTTTCTCTCCCCATGATACCAACGGATTACTACGCACTGTATAACCTTTTGACCCTGGTATCATATTATTTTCATTATACCTTATATAATAGGAAAAAATCTATCATTTCCGATTAATATGAACAACAAAAAAATCGGAATTCAAAAAGAACTCCGATTAATCGCGGTGACAGGATTTGAACCTGCGACCTCTACATCCCTAATGTAGCGCTCTACCAAGCTGAGCCACACCACGGCACAAGACATACTATAACATAAAGTTTCTCACTTGAAAAGACCCAATTTTAAAAAAATTGCAAAAACTAATTTAAAACACAAACACCCTTTCCGGATTTGCGTCCCCACTATATATGCACCAAAAGTGCGATATATGGAGTTTTTGACCTTAGATGCAGACTTTTATCTCTGCCATCGTTTCTCACTTTTTATTATTCGCAACTTTGGGAACACAGCCAGTCGCCCTAACAGAAATTATATATCTTTGCCCGCGGAATTTAGCGAGGTT
>JAEDFR010000012.1 GCA_016297945.1 Lachnospiraceae bacterium
TACATTTCTTATCCGAATTAAAGGCTGCTTTTATCCGCACTCTGAAGTTGGACGATGAACATATCATTGCGCCCAACCATTCCCACCTGTTTGCTGCCATTGGCTCTGCTCTTAATGCAAAACCGGATGTTTCTTTTTCTTTGGAAGATATGGCAAACAAACTGTCCATGGGAATCAAAATGGAATTTGAAGTTGAGCGTTTGGAGCCTTTATTTGAAGATGAAGATGATTATCAGGCTTTTGTTACCCGACATCAACGTGATCAGGTAGGAACTGCTAATTTAAAGGATTATCATGGCAACTGCTATCTTGGTATTGATGCAGGATCTACCACCACCAAGCTTGCTTTGATTGGCGAAAACGGACAACTTCTTGATTCTTTTTACAGCAATAATAACGGTAATCCGTTAGCGACCGCTATCTCTGCAATTTGCGTTATCTATCAAAAGCTTCCTGCAGGCACGAAAATTGTCCACTCCTGTTCAACCGGTTACGGAGAAGCTCTCATGAAAGCAGCTTTCTTATTGGATGAAGGGGAAGTGGAAACGGTTGCCCATTATTATGCTGCTGCATTCTTTTCTCCTGACGTAGATTGTATTCTGGATATCGGCGGACAGGACATGAAATGCATCAAAATCAAAAATCATACGGTAGACAGTGTGCAGTTAAATGAGGCATGCTCATCCGGATGTGGCTCCTTTATTGAAACCTTTGCACATTCTTTAAATTTCAGTGTTCAGGATTTTGCAAAAGAAGCTCTTTTTGCAAAGCATCCGATAGATTTAGGTACACGTTGTACCGTTTTTATGAATTCCAAGGTAAAACAAGCGCAAAAAGAAGGTGCATCCGTTGCTGATATCTCAGCAGGCCTTGCATATTCTGTCATTAAAAATGCGTTGTTTAAGGTTATCAAGGTATCCGACGCTTCTGAGCTTGGCAAAAAAATCGTTGTACAGGGCGGAACTTTCTATAACGATGCCGTTCTCCGCAGTTTTGAAAAAATTGCAGACTGTGAGGCTGTCAGACCGGATATTGCCGGTATTATGGGAGCTTTTGGCGCTGCTCTCATTGCGAAAGAACGCTATCACGAAAAAGAAAAGAAAATGTGCGGTAATCTCGAAAAGGAGACAACCATGCTCTCCTACGAGAAAATCCGGGCTTTAGAGTACACAACACGTATGTCCAAATGTCGTGGATGTACCAACAACTGCCGTCTGACCATCAACCAGTTTTCCGGTGGTCGCCAGTACATATCCGGTAACCGTTGTGAAAAAGGGATTGGCAAGGAAAAGAATGCCAACCATTTACCAAACCTTTTCGAATACAAAAACCAAAGATATTTTGATTACGAACCGCTTCCCGCCGATATGGCAAAACGCGGCGAGGTCGGAATCCCACGTGTACTGAATATGTATGAAAACTATCCTTTCTGGTTTACGTTTTTTACCAAATTAAAGTACAGGGTTATTCTATCCCCGCAATCAACACACAAAATATATGAACTTGGAATCGAATCCATTCCGAGTGAATCCGAATGTTATCCTGCTAAATTAGCACACGGTCATGTCACATGGCTGATCAGACAAGGAGTCAAATACATCTTCTACCCTGCCCTTTTCTATGAGCGTGATGAAGTAGAGGGAGCAACTAATCATTACAATTGTCCGATTGTAACATCCTATTCAGAGAATATCAAAAACAATGTAGAGGAAATCGGAAACGGAGATATTATATTCCAAAATCCCTTTATGAGTTTTAAAAATGAAGAAACCATTTTACAGGGGCTTGTAAAATCCTTTCCCGATATTCCGTTATCCGAATTAAAGGAAGCCATTCATGCCGGATTTACGGAACTTGCCTCTGCCCGTGATGATATGCGCCAAAAGGGTGAAGAAACCTTAAAGTATCTCGAAGAAACCGGACGACGCGGTATTGTTTTGGCAGGACGTCCTTACCATATTGATCCCGAGATTAATCACGGCATTCCGGAATTAATTAATTCTTACGATATAGCCGTTTTGACGGAAGACAGCATTTCTCATCTTGGCAAACCGGAACGTCCGCTCATCGTTTCCGATCAGTGGATGTATCACTCCAGATTATATGCTGCAGCTGCTTTTGTCCGTACTCGTGAAAATCTGGATTTAATACAATTAAATTCCTTTGGCTGCGGTCTTGATGCCGTTACAACGGATCAGGTTAACGATATCCTTTCCGGTTCCGGCAAGATTTATACCTGCTTAAAAATTGACGAAGTCAACAATTTAGGCGCTGCACGCATCCGTGTCAGATCATTAATTGCTGCCCTTCGTGTCAAAGAACAGAAAAAAGAAAAATGTGAAATTCATTCAACTGCCATGAATCGTGTGATATTTACCGAAGAAATGCGTAAGGACTATACGATTCTTTGTCCACAGATGTCTCCGATTCATTTTGATGTCATGCAGTCCGCATTTACCTCTGCCGGATACCATTTTGAGGTCATTCCTGAAAACAACCGGCATGCTGTGGATACCGGCTTAAAATATGTCAATAATGATGCCTGCTATCCTTCTTTAATTGTTGTAGGTCAGATTATGAATGCATTAAATTCCGGCCGGTATGATCTCAATAAAGTTGCCGTCATGATTACACAGACAGGCGGTGGGTGCCGTGCAACCAACTACATTGGTTTCATTCGTCGTGCGTTAGCAAAAGCTAACCTGGAACACATTCCCGTTATCTCATTAAATCTCGGTGGTATTGAAACAAATCCCGGCTTTAAGATAGATGCAAATCTGGCGCTGCGTGTGGCATATGCTGCTGTCTTTGGTGATTTATTCATGCGATGCTTATATCGGATGCGTCCGTATGAAAAAGTAAAAGGGGAAGCAAATGCAGTTCATGAGAAGTGGCTGAAAAGATGTCAGACTTTTGTATCCCAAAAGCATCCTTCTTTCTTTACATTCCAAAAAATGTGTAAAGAAATCGTTGAAGAATTTGATTGTATTCCGATTACGGATGAAAAGAAACCCCGTGTCGGTATTGTCGGAGAAATCCTGGTTAAATTCTTGCCGGAAGCTAACAACCACCTCGCAGAGCTTTTGGAAGCTGAAGGAGCCGAAGCTGTATGCCCCGACTTAATTGACTTTTTAATGTACTGCTTCTACAACCAGATTTACAAAGCGGATAACCTTGGAACCTCCAAAAAATCAGCCCGCAATGCCAGACTTGGCATTTATGCCGTCAACTTCTTTCGGAGCGCCGGCGCAAAGGCACTAAAACAAAGTAAACACTTTGATCCGCCTGCCAATATTTTTGACTTGGTTGATTATGCAAAAAACATTGTATCCATCGGTAATCAGACCGGTGAGGGCTGGTTTTTAACCGGAGAAATGTTAGAGTTAATTCACTCCGGCACACCCAATATTGTATGTACACAGCCCTTTGGCTGTCTTCCCAATCATATTGTCGGTAAGGGTGTCATCAAAGCGCTTCGCAAGCAATATCCGGACAGCAACATTGTTGCCATCGATTACGATCCCGGAGCCAGCGAAGTCAATCAGCTAAACCGTATTAAGCTCATGCTCTCAACAGCTTTTAAAAATCTTGAACAATAAACAAGTCACAATCATACAAAAAAGGTTGTTACCGGAAAACAAAATCTTTTCCGGCAACAACCTTTTTATTACAGTCTGGTAATTTCAGATGACGCAATTTACAAATAAATAACTGTTTTTTGATTATTCAGTGATTATTTTTGTAAATATCATAGGATAATCAACACCATCAATTATTTCATCTTCTTCAACGTTTACGCCTTCCGGTATATCTATGGTCAATGTATCCGCTTCAATTGTAAAGACTCTGTATCCATCATCTTCATTCAGAATTAAATTGTCACCCTTTGCTTGGTAGATTCCCTCTGTCTTCATTTCTGACACATAATCATCGAAATCCAATTCTGAATATATTTCATCCGTCATATATTCTTCCACACTACACCCATACTGTTCCTGTATAACAGCATCTACATCATTCCGAGACATGTCACTTTCTTCAAATTCTTTATACAGTGCTTCCACAGAATAAGAAATAAAATCCTTGATCCAAACATCAAAAGTCTCTTTTGCAATCTCTTCATCAGCATACAGGCAATATGTACCGTCTTCATTAAACTCAAGCAACATTTTTATCTCAAAACTATGATGAAAATCTTCATATTCGAATCCCATCACTTCTTCCATTGCTGAAGAATAATCAATCGTTGTCTCCCATGTTCCATACAACTTTTTTGATGCGTCTCCACATCCGCATAATGAAACAGAAAGCACAACCATCAAAATCAATATGATAATTCTTTTCCTTTTTCTCAATTAGACTTTCTCTCCTATGCATAAGTTTATCTTATTGCTTTCCAAATGCCATCTGGGTAAAACGCCACGAATCCTTGCACATACGCTCTAAATCATATTCGGCTTCCCATCCAAGTTCATCTTTTGCTTTTTGGGGATTTGCATAGCAGGTTGCTATATCTCCGGCTCTACGAGGTTTTATTTCATATGGAATTTTCACACCGTTGGCAGCTTCAAAAGCTTTTACAATATCTAATACGGAATATCCGTTTCCGGTACCTAAATTGTAAATATTTACACCGGTTGTACCGGTAACCTTATCAATAGCATTCACATGTCCCTTTGCCAGATCCACAACATGAATATAATCTCTAACACCGGTTCCGTCAGGTGTATCATAATCATTTCCAAATACACCCAGTTTTTCCAGTTTGCCTATTGCAACCTGTGTAATATAAGGCATCAGATTATTGGGAATACCATTTGGAACTTCACCAATCAAACCGCTCTCATGCGCACCGATGGGATTGAAGTAACGAAGTAATACCACACTCCACTCCGGATCCGGAACACAAAGATCGCTTAAAATACGCTCTAAATATAGTTTGGTTGTTCCATACGGGTTGGTCGTACTAAGCGGAAAATCTTCCGTAATCGGCACTGTCTTGGGCGAACCATATACGGTTGCCGAAGAACTGAAAATAATTCTTTTACAGTGATATTCCGTCATTAATTCGCATAAATTCATGGTTCCTGTCAGATTGTTCTGATAATATAGCAAAGGCTTTTGAACGGATTCACCAACAGCTTTCAATCCGGCAAAATGGATCACCGCATCAAATTTGTGAGCCTCAAAAATAGGTCTCATCTCTTCCTTATTCAGCATATCCGCCTGATAAAATACTACTTTTTTACCGGATATTTCTTCAATTTTATCCACTACTTCAATCTGGGAATTGTAAAGATTATCAAAAATAACAACCTCATGTCCTTTTGCCAGCAATTCTACACATGTATGGGACCCGATAAAACCGGTTCCACCTGTAACCAAAATCTTCATTATTCAAAACTCCTTATAGATCATTTAGCTATTTCTTTTTTTTTAACTGCTTACTTATTTTTCAGTTTCCTGTAAAACATCTTCCATTCGATAACATTTTTTATCACGTTCTCTGGCCTTTTGAATCTGGAACTCACAAACAGCCTGGTCTTTTGGATCTCCAAAATCACAATTTTCAGCAAAAGAAAGGACCTCATCATACATTCCGCTTCTTCGCAAAATATCCATAATGCGAAGCATAAAATCCGGCAGTTCACGCTTGGCTAATTTTGAACCATTTACTTCATTATAATACTTTAAAGCTCTTTTTCTACAGACAATGGCAATCGCATCCAATCCGGCATCATCACACGACCATGCCGCATAAAGAAAATGATCACCTGCTTTTTTATATTCTTTACAATGCTTATAAATCAAACCAATTTTCACAAATCTTTTTGCCTGCTCCGGTAGTCCAGCGATATTGCCGCAATTGACATATTCTTTGGAATCAATATATTTTTCTTCATATTCCGGCATTTCTTCCGATGTAGAAAAAACATTTCTACAATAATCACATTTTCGCACCCATAAAGGCATGGCACTCCGACGCACTTCAGCAGGTCTGAAATCCAAATCCGGACCTCCCTGCTGTGAACCCATAGCTAAGTATGTCACTTCATTTACCCGTCCGCATATATTGCATTTCATGTTTTTTACAGCAAATTTTGACACTCTTTATTCCTCCAAAAATACAAATCGTCCTGATAACTCATCCGTTTACATATCCAATATATATTTTCCAATAACGCATACAATGATTTTTAAATAATTCTACCATTACTACCATTGCACCGGAAATGCAAACCAATAATATTATAGCATTTTTCCATTCTATAATCTACTGAATTTCAAACGAATCTTCCCACTGCGTTTTTAATATTTTTTCAGATTTTTGTTCGTAATATCATAAATATCATCAAACGGAATCTTGGTATTGACAACCTTAAGGTATCGTGCATTTGTATCAATCCCGGATACCATTCCACGCATTTTAAGATATTCATTCTGCACATAATACGTAATCGTTATCACATCATTTTTTTTAATAGATCGCATTATTACATCGAGTTCTGCTTTTCGTTCTTCCGAAAGTTCTATTTTGGGGACAATCATTTTTTCCTTCTCGGCCAACAGTTCTTCAAACCCTTTGAGTGCAGCAAACGGCATAAACTGTTTGGCTCTCTCACCCCGATTCATTTTTTCTCTACTCACCGCTTTTATGTCCCCCAATCTGCTGATTACGTTCCCGCATCGTGGCGCCTTCCTCAAAATTCATGCCTTTCAAAACAGCATTTTTTCCATACTTTTTCTTAATAGACAGCATTGCCTGTTGTATCTGTCGTTCTTTTTCTACTTTTTGCGGATCGGTAAATAAATCGTATTGCAAAAACTCTTCCCCTATGACACGGTTACACGTCAGATGAATTCTTCGGATAGACAGATTGGGATCTTTGATACAGTCATATAATTGTTCCACTTTCGGAATGATTTTACTCGGCAAATTTGTTGGTGATAAAAAAGATACCGTCCCATGCGCCGGCTCCACATGCAACACATTCGAATATCCCATATGAAGTGTCAGTGAATCGGTTACTAATCCTCTATCAAGCATATCCAGACACAAGTCATCTGCCATTTCTTTTACCACCAATCTGCCTTCCTCATGTCCGTAATCCCTGGATAGGACCTGTCCACTTGCCAGACTATTGGATTTCGCATGAAAATTCTTGATATCGGACATCAGTGTTGGTTCTATTCCCCATGCATGATCAATAAGCAATTCGGCATCTACACCAAAAAGCCGATATAATAAATCTTCATCCGCCTCTGTAATCTCTCTCATGGTAGTAATCCCATATCTTTGCAACTTTTTTGCAATGCCGGGACCAATTCTCCAAAAATCCGTCAACGGTTTGTGATCCCATAAAGTCTTTTGATAGGTTTCTATCGTCAATTCTCCAATATGATCCTCTACACGCTTCGCCGTTACATCCAATGCAATTTTTGCAAGATAAAGATTGCTGCCAATTCCACAAGTTGCCGTCAACCCTTTTTCTTCATAAATATCCTGCATTATACGCATGCTAAGTTCTTTTGCACTCATTCCATACATAGTCAGATATTCGGTCACATCCATAAAAGCTTCATCAATAGAATATACATGAATATCTTCTTTTGCAATGTATTTCAAATATATTGCATAAATATCTGCAGCATATTCCATATACAATTTCATACGCGGAGTTGCCATAATATAATTAATACCTGCCGGTATTTCAAAAACCCGACACCGATTAGCAACCCCCAACGCTTTCATGGCGGGAGATACTGCCAGACAAATTGTCTTTTCCGTCCTCTCTTTATCAGCCACAACCAGATTGGTTGCCAAAGGATCCAGCTGACGCTCCACACACTCTACAGACGCATAGAAGGATTTTAAATCAATACAGATATAAGTTCGTTCTTTCATAAGCCATTTCTTTCAATTATTCTACCCTAAGATGAATTGTTCATATTCCTCTTTTACAATTCTTTTTACTGCGTTATATGAATACATTTGCATTATATACCCCTCTTAGGGGAATTTTGCAAGCATTCTGACATTAAGAGCACAAATTTTAATTTTTCTATGGCAGGAATTCCACAAAACATGTATAATAGGATTATACACAAAATTATAAATACGAGGTTATTAGCATGGAGAAATTCAAATTATCAGATTTAATCGGCGCCGGAACTGTTTCTGTTGTTCAAAAAGTATCTATCTTTATGGAAAGTTTTTCAAGAGCTCCTGTCTTTGAGGGGTGTACGGCTGATATTCCCGATGGCTATAAAAACTTCGTTGTAAATGGTGTTGCCGCTGAAAATGATACATTAAAAATTCGTGTTACAGTATTTTAGCATACAAAAATCGCTTAAGCCAAACGGTCTAAGCGATTTTCTTTTTATCCTTTGCAAAAAACCTCATATTTAGGTATTACTGCAGACCGTCCGGTTTCGTCCATTCTGCTTTGCCTGATACATTGCCTTATCTGCTTTTTCAAAAATTTCTACACTACTCATATCCGCACCATTATATTGGTAAATTCCGGCACTGATACTGCAATGTCTGCCCGGCATAAAAGAAAACTTTTCCTGATAAATCATCTGTCGGATATTCTCAATCAGTTCATAGGTCGCTTCTTTTGTATAATCATGCAAAATCATACCAAATTCTTCACCACCATAGCGGAATACCTTTGCTTTTTCCGGACATTGGCTTTTCAATATTTCCGCAATTTTAATTAAAACTATATCTCCTTTATCATGACCATAAGTATCATTGACCGACTTAAAGAAATCCACATCAATGACCACAACACAAATCGCGTTATCATTGTCATGACACCATCTAATCCCCTCTTCTAAACAATGGTAAAATTCAGAATGATTGTACAACCCTGTCATGGCATCCATTCTTATGGCATTCTGCATTCTTTCCTGTGTCAGAGACGTTTGAAAAATGATTTCGTTCTTTTCTTTTGTGTAGGAACACAAGGATTGACAAATGTAATAGACAACCAATAATAATACTAATCCTGCAATTACATTATACCATCTTTGTGAAGGCTTCCATGCATCATCAAATATAGGGGCCAAAAACGACGTAACAACCAACAAAATTGCTGATGCAATGCCGCTCATCTTCGTCACTTTTTCATCATCCAAAATGCAGGAAACGACTATGGGAGCAACAAAAGTTGCTGATGAAATCAGGAAAAAACTATGTATCGTACATATCACGGTACAAATTATTAACAGACTGCAAACAACCGCATATTTTTTTACCAATTCGGATTCAGAATGTTTTTGAATAAACTGCGCGCAACCAACACTGATTAAGTTGATCGAAGTTGGAATAATAACATATAAAAATACATACTTTACCGGATTATAATGAAATGCATCCGTTAAAATATACATATACAGAAACAAAACCAACTCTGCCAGAAAAACAATGCCAACCACAACATAATATGATGAGAGTATTTTGTCTCTCCAATGATTTTTTAATTGTAAATATTCATCTTGTGCATTCATAATCGTATCCTCTGACTGATAATATCAGCGCGCACAAAAAGAATACCTTTTATCTTACATAAAAATAAAAAACATCATAAAAGGAGCTTATGATGTCTAAAAGTGCAACTGGCTGACATTTTACAGTCCCTATAGCTTTGCGTCACAGACTTTCATCTGCTTTGCCCAATATTAATTTTTATATTAGGATACTAACACACATAGTAAGTAATTGCAACAACAATTTATAACAAAAATGACATTTGTCTACAAAAATTACACTTTCGGTTATTACCGTAAATATATATGTCAAAAACTGTTGTTGCAATTATGGAACATCCGGATACTGCATCTTTGAAATACTTCCGGACAAATATCTTATTTTTTAAAATAGGCAAGCCCAAAAGCTCCTAATCCTACATTGCATGCGGTTGAAAATGATGTTCTGTTAAAGTACAGCTGATCAAATGAAACACAACTGTTTATGGTCTCTTTTAATTCATCTTGTTCCTTTATACTTAAGGCCACATGGGATGCAAATACCGCTTCTTCATCAATTTTACTTTTATGAGATAAAGTATAGCGCACCAACTGCTTTCTCGCCTTCTTCATATCTCCTATCATCACTCCGGTAATGGTAATCCGGCTCTTTTTCATCTGTAAAACAGGATGCAGCTGTAACAATCTGCAAATCTGCATCATAAGCTTTCCGGTATAACCGTTTTGATAAAAAATACCAACGGATGGCATAATGTATTTAGAAACCACTCTGTTCTTTTCTCTGTTGACTGATTTAATAATATCTTCCGTTGTTTTCCCCTGCATGGCAAGTTTAGCGGCATGCATTACCAGTAATCCTTCCCCACCGCAAACCTGTCCGGAATCAATAATATGAACATGGTCAAAAGATTTTGCCGCCTCTACTGCCGTGCCATAACTTTTTCCTGAATTAGCCGCTAAGGAGATATAGATCAATTCTTCCGCTTTCGTTAACTGCTCCGCAAAAAATTCCTCATACTCTTCCACAGAAACATTGTCAGCAAAAGCCGTCGTTGTATTATCTGTGACATAGTTTTCGAGTGTATCGGAATTAATCTCAATCGTATCTGCAAAACGCCCTTTTTCCGTCCGAATATATAAATACATAATACCGATATCACATTTTTCGATTAGTTCATTGGGTATCTCCGCAACACAATCTGTTGAAATTAACACTCTCTTTTTTCGTTTTGAAATAGTTCTGTGAATATTAGAAGCTTCATCATCAACATCTGTATTCCGGTATTCAATCAAATCTTCCGTCAAAAAGGATAATAGTGTCTTCTCCAAGGTCACAGAATCAATCGGCTTTTCTAAATAAGCGTCAAATCTCTGATTTAAATAAAATTCTTCCATATCAGAACCACTATTGGCTGATAAAGCAATCACAACACTATCCTTGCAAAGGCCATTGACCTGTTTGCGCAATTCCCTTAAAGTCTCTATACCATCCATTTCCGGCATCAGGTGATCCAAAAGAATAATATTGAATGCCTTTGTTTTTGCAAGTTCGAGACATTCTTTTCCACTGTTTACACAATCAATGGAAACCTTCGTTTTTTCCAATAGTTTTTTGATCACCATGCAGTTGGTCTGGATATCATCAACCACCATGATTTTAACTTCGGGAGCTTCAAACAATTGTTGGTACTTTTCTCCGGTCTGTGAGTTATGATGAATATTTTGCATCATATCACCAATGGGTGTTTCATCAATAATTCCCTGCCTTAAGGATACCGTAAATACAGAACCTCTCTTATAAATACTGTCAACGGAAATCGTACCATTCATCAAATCTACCAATTGCTTGGTAATATTCAATCCCAGACCGCTACCTTCAATTTTTTGATTTTTCTTCTGATCAATTCGCTTAAAAATATTATAGATATTTTCAATATCTTCTTTTTTGATTCCGATACCGGTATCGCGGACTGCGATTTTTAGGATAATTTCATCCTCTTCTTTCTTTTCAGCAACAGCATCCAAAGTTATGGATCCTATTTCCGTATATTTTATGGCATTCGTTAAAAGATTGAGCATAATCTGTTGAATACGCTTTTTATCTCCATGAAGCTGTCTTGGAATATTTTCATCAATATGTATCAAAAATTCGAGGTTTTTTTCATCGATTCTGGTTCTGACCATTTCAATAACTTCTTCGAACAACTCGGCTGTCTGATAAATATTCCGTACAATCGTCATCTTTTGGGTTTCCATCTGAGAAACATCAAGAATGTCATTGACCAGGCTTAGCAACATTTTTCCTGCATTTTTTACATTTTTTGCATACGCAAGTGTTTCCTCTTCCTTACTCTCACGCAAAATCATTTCATTTAATCCGATTATCGTATTTATCGGAGATCGGATTTCATGACTCATACTGGCAAAAAAACTCACTCGCGAATCACTGAGCTGCTCAAGCTCTTTTTTCTGAAACTCAACCATCTGCTGTTTTTCGGAATATGTACGAATGTTGAACTTTACAATGACGCCGATGGCAAATCCGGTTGCGATGACAGAAAAAGCCGAATCAAACATAATCGCTTCTCTGCTTGGCAGATAGGTTAAAATATCCGGAATATAATATGCAACCAAATAGCATGAGATATTTACCACTACATCCAGTGCAATAAACACATACATGGCGATTCCATCAAACATCAGAAACGTATAAATCAAATTGATACATAGCCAGATAGCAGAGCCACCATTTACTCCACCATTTAAGAAAAATATATTGGGAAATACAATGACTAATAAAACCAGTCCCAAAAGAACTCCGGCTAAATCCACTCTTCGAAAACGAACAGATATAACAAGAGCAACCACTGTCACTAAAAATAAAATCAGTAAATTTACCATCATCAATGGTTCTTTTAGAAAAGGAAGTGTTTCCATCAATCCCAGAAAAGCACAAAACAATATCAGTAAGCTGATTACACAGAAAAATCTTTCTCTGATATCATCCCGTTCTCCCATTAATACTGCACGCAACTCTTTAAAGAAAGCTTTCATTTGTTAATTGCCTCCTTTCAAATCATTACGTAATACTTCCAAATCGTAACCGGCGGCAAAATAATCATCCTGATTGATTTTCCTGCTGATTTTATCCAATTCGCTTTTCTTGGTATTCTCACCGATTTTGTACCGTCCAAGTTCTTCAACAATAT
Source organism: Lachnospiraceae bacterium (assembly GCA_016297945.1). Taxonomy (GTDB): domain Bacteria; phylum Bacillota; class Clostridia; order Lachnospirales; family Lachnospiraceae; genus UBA2882. The sequence continues at coordinate 12,705 of JAEDFR010000012.1, forward strand.
CAAGCATTTCTTCTTTTTTCAGACTATACATGGCATCTTCGAATTTTGCATATAAGGTATCAAAGGTTTCTATCGTCAAAGACTGTTTTCGAGAATCAACCGGTTGTTCTTTTGACACCTCTCCACTGCTTGATTCTTCTGCTAATAATTTGTTAACGTACTCTTGCTTTTTAAGCTGTTCCATTAGATTTTCATATTCATTAAGAACACTTTGATGGTATTTTTCAATTACTTCATATCGGCATTCTTTTCCGGCAAACTCCAACTCTCTTGCCCGGTCAGATAAACGCATGGCACCGATACTCTTCATGGTACTTTTCAATGCGTGAATCTTAATGACATAATTCTCCCAGTCTTTCTTTTGGAACAACTCAGTCAGCAACGCTGCATTTTCTTTATAATCTAGGACACATTCAGCCAGAATCATATAGAATCCCTCTTCGCCGCCACAATAAAGCATTCCTGTTTCTTTATCGATTTCTGTTAATTCAAAGCTATCTGTTGTTTCCTGCTGCTGCACAGTATCCTCAGCATCATCAAAAATCATTTTTTCCGGCGGAAGGGTTCTTCTTAATACGCGTTCAAGCACTGACAATTCGACCGGCTTTTCCAAAAAATCAGAAAATCCTTCTGATAAAAACATCTTACGGCTACCGGCAACCGCATTGGCAGTCAATGCAATAATCGGCACCCGCTGATAATAACTGCCGACTTTTTCACGGATACGATGCGTAGTTTCCACACCGTCCATTTCCGGCATCATGTGATCCATAAAAATAAAATCAAAATCCATGCTTTCCACTTTTTCCAATGCTTCCGAACCGCTTAATGCCTTTGTAACGCTGATTTTAAATTGAGAAAGAATATTTTCGATCACACGGATATTCATAATATTGTCGTCTACAACCAGCACATGTGCACCGGGAGCCGTAAAGCGCTTGCTCTTAATCGGCTTATCGGCATGTGAACTGTCATATTCCTCATTCAAGGCAGCTACAACAGATAAAGAATATACCGGACGGTACATGATTAGTGCATTCTCATATTTCCGGTTTGTCACAGCATTTCTCGGAACGGAAATCATCAGTTTGGTCCGTAAAGCCATTGCATCGAAATAGTGGGGATCTTCCTCATATTCAACATCTGTAATAAGCACATGCGTATAATGCTTTGCTTTCATACGCCGTTTCATCTCATCCAGATTCTTGCATAATTGCCATGAAACGGGAATATTCTTTACCATATTTTCGATTTGTGTCGTAAAAGCATCACGGGAACCAGGTCTTGCCTGATGCTCAATATTGAAATAGCAGGCAATACTGATTTCATCCGCATTTTTCAATACTGCCACAGGCTGGTCTTTTACAATTTTCTGTGGAACAACAAAAGTAAATACACTTCCCTGTCCCTCTTTACTGTTAACGGTAATAACACCGCCTAATTTCTTGGCAAGCAGATAACTGATTGCCAATCCAAGTCCAACTCCGCCTTCCTGTCGATTACGGCGGTTATCCAACTGTCCGAAGCCGATAAAGAGATTTTCCCTGTAGTCCTCGCGCATTCCGATTCCGGTATCGGTAATGGAAATGGACAGATTGATACCATAACTCTCTCTTCTTCCGCCGACTTTAATACCGATATATCCGGAATGGGTAAATTTTACCGCATTGCTAACCAGATTCATGATGATACGGCGGATTTTCTTTTCATCACCTTCCAACAATGCCGGAATAGTTGTATCAAAATCCACAACTACATCCAAATCTTTTTCCTCAACCGCTGCCATTGTCATGTTAATAACATCATTAATCGTGGAAGAAATATTATATACTTCTTCTTCCAGATCCATTTCACCAGTCTGGAGCTCCGAAAAGTCAAGAATATCATTCACCATCGACATCAGTTTTTTGCTTGCCACCTGAATATTATAGATTTCTTCTTTTATGACATTCAGATCTGTCTGTTTCTGCGCCATTTCACTCATGCCGTAGATGGTATTTAGCGGTGTCCGTATTTCATGGCTGATATTTGCCAGAAAATCATCCTTACTACGCTCAGTTCTCGCCATATCCTGAATAATCTGCATGGACTTTGCTGAACTTACATTTCTCTGGCGCACCCATACCTGCAACAAAACAATATAGATGAATATATTTGCAATCTGTGGCAGAGCCTGATGAAAATCATCAATCTGCATATTCTGCTTTCCTTCTACGACAAAAATGACAAGCAGGAATATCTGGACAATATTGGTAATCACAATCAGATCGGTAATTGCGTACATGGAAATGACCGCACCGATAATAAAAAACGGCGGAATGATATTAATAAAGTCTTTCGAAAGGATAGCATAGAGAAAAAAGCATAATAATATCAGCAGGGTTGTGAAAAGCGCCCGCATAGCATAGGTTTTATATCGCATGAGAAATAAAGCCCATGCTGTCACAAGGCTAAGTCCAATGATAATAATAACCCAGGCATCCCACTTATGAGAGATGCCGACATAACTCATCAAAAAACTATAAGCGGTAAAAAAAATCAATACAAAATGCTCAATTTTTCTTTCCTGCTTTTCATTTGCAATATAATGCTCCAAACTAAAACCCTCTACTTAAATTAATATGATACCGTAATGTAACAATCTGTTGGCATCATGGGGCAAAATATCTTTTGCTCCCGACATTATTAATATTTTCCAAATCCTTCACCGAGCGAAATAATCTGCTCATTTCGATGAGATGTTGAAGAATAATTTGTTTTGCTGTATCCGGTTTCGGATGTTCTATTACTTCCATCTAACTGATATACGGAAAGCAGATCTCGCATACGCTTTGCCTGACTGGACAGTTCCAGACTCGCTGACGCACACTCTTCACTCGTTGCGGAATTGTTGGATACTACCTGAGATACCTGTGATACAGCCTGATCAATCTGTTCAATAGCTGTAGCCTGATAATTGGATGCCTCCGCAATACCATTGATGATATTTTCACTCTCGGAAACCACAATTGAAATCTCTTCGATGGATTTCATGGTATCATCTGCAATGGAAGTACCCATATGTATCTTTTTAATGGAATCTTCAATCATCTCCGCAGTTTCTGCTGCTGCAGCAGAACTCTTGGCTGCCAGATTACGAACTTCCTCAGCAACTACGGCAAATCCCATTCCGGCATCACCGGCTCTGGCTGCTTCCACTGCTGCATTTAATGCCAAAATATTGGTCTGGAATGCAATATCATCAATGACTTTGATAATCTTTGAAATATTTTCAGAAGAAATATTGATTTCATTCATAGCGGATACCATTTCTTCCATCTGTTCATTTCCTTTTTTCATGCTGACAATTGCTTTGGAAACAAGATCTGCTGCTTCATCTGCTTTTTGGGCATTATTTTTTGTTTTTTCCGCAATATCATCAATAGAAGCCGTAATCTGTTCGATCGCACTCGCCTGTTCGGTAGATCCCTGCGCTAAAGCTTCACTCGCAGACGCAACTTCACCGGCAGAAATTTCTACCTGTACGGCTCCCTCGCGAATCTGAAGAAGGGAAGCTCTATTATGTTCCACCAGTTGTTTTAATGAATTTCCCAAGAGATCTCTGTCGCTTTTCGGCTTCACATCAACCATCAGATTTCCATCAGCCACTTCTTCCATAATGGCAGCTTCTTCTTTATTGTTGTGAATCAAGCGATTAAATTCATCAATAACAGCGCCAAACTCATCATTATTTATCTTTTCCAGTTTTTCAGTAGCGCTTCCGTTGGCAAGCTCTTTGCTGGCAGACGCAATCATAGTAAGATTAACGCGTACCGAACTCAACACAAAACTAACGATTGCCGCCATAAATATAACTAAGAAAACAACTTCAAACAGTATAAAGCCACTGCATATTCTACTATACTTTTCTGCTTCCAGACCATCCAGTTTTGATGCGTGTATAACGGAATACAATGCACCTCCCAGCATAGCTATAATTGCAACATCAATTGCAAAAAAACACCCCATCAGCTTTTTACGAAATGAAACATCTTTCATGATTTATCCTCCCTACTCTTCTGTGTCATCGGCTTCACTCTCGCCGCTTACTTGTTCTAAAATAACCATATCATCATGTAACAATTTATCCGGATCCAACAATAATTTCACCGAATCCCCAACTTTTCCGATTGCATATACATATCGATCCTGTTGCGATTTGACCTGCTTTGCAATCGTTGGAGAAGGCATCAGATTTTCTTCTGATATTTCAACAACCTCGGCTATTTTTTCTACAATCAGACCAACAACCGTACTGTTTACATTAATCACAATGATACAGGTTCGATCATTATATTCAAAGGGTTCCTGCCGAAAGCGTAATCTGACATCAATAACCGGAATTATCTTTCCTCGCAGATTAATCAACCCTTTAATATAATCTTCTGTTTCCGGAATGACTGTGATTTCCTGCAACACAATGATTTCATTCACGTATTCAATCTTTAATCCGAAACACTCTTTCCCGGACATGAAGGTTACATACTTTTGTTTCTTAACTTCCTTTTGTTCTTCCATGGAATACCTCCTATACTTCCAAAAGACCTGCCGCATCCAAAATCAATGCGATTCTGCCGTCTCCAAGCTGTGTACAGCCTGACAGGCCTTTTACTTTTTTGATATAATCCGGAATAGGCTTGACTACAATTTCCTGCTTGCCAATCAAATGATCCACAAACAGACATACACATTCTTTATCAACTTCAATCATAACAATCATGCCATTTGTGATATCTGTCTCACAATTTTCTACATGATACCAATCGCCCAGGCGAATAATGGGATAACCTTCCCCTCGGATCATAACAAATTCTTCTCCATTGGGTTTCGTAACCACTGATTCAGCCTTTACATTGATAAATTCTTTGACCACACCGGTTTCTATGACAAATGTATTATTTCCAACCTGCATGACAATGCCATCGATGATTGCCAAAGTCAACGGAATTTTCATGGTCATAATACTGCCTTTTCCGGGTGTACTGTCAATGTCTAACACACCGCCGATTGCCTGAATATTGGATACAACAACATCCATTCCGACACCACGTCCGGACAATTCCGTCACCTTGTCGTTCGTAGAAAAACCGGGTAAGGTAATCAACTGATATACCTCTTTATCCGGGTAAGAACTATCCAGTCTGGTAGGATCCAAAAGCTCATGTTTTCTTGCCTTGGCAATGATTTTTTCACGATCCAATCCACCACCGTTATCCTGAACACTAATCCATACTTTTCCGGATTCTGTCTTTGCGGATAAGGTAATCCTTCCTTTTTCTGTTTTTCCTTTTGCTTCGCGTTCCTCTGCCGTTTCAATTCCATGGTCAACAGAATTACGAACCAGATGCATCAACGGATCCGAAATATGTTCAATAATATTTTTATCTACTTCCGTGGTGTCTCCAACCATTTCAAACTCAACGTCTTTTCCAAGCTTTCTGGAACAGTCAAACACAATCCGATTCATTTTCTGGAAGGTTGCCGTTAACGGTACCATTCTCATGCTCATGATAACATCCTGTAAATCCGTAGCAATTTTTACCATCTGTCCGGCTGCTTTATGGAAATTATCCAACTTTAGTCCGGGAACCTTTAAATCTTCATTTTGTAATACCACCGATTCCGAAATAACAAGTTCTCCTATTAAATCCATCAGTTGATCCATTTTCCTTACATCGACACTGATAAAAGAAGTCTTTTCAGCCTTTTTAACTTTATCCTTTGCCAGTTTCTTTGATTTACCCGGGCCTTTGGATTCAATAACGAAATCACCGGGTTCAATCTTCTTTTCAGGTCCCTTCTTTCCTTCACTAGCAGGGGCAATCACAAAATCGCCGGGTTCGAATCCGTTTTCCTGCATTTCTCTCTGTGCCGCAGCCTTCTCTATGTCTTCTACATTGGATTCCAAATCAATCCGGATTTCTGAACCAAAACTGTCAAATCCCATCTGGAACTGACTGGCTGAGCATTCCGTAATCTCCACCTTTTGGATATCATATCCTTCTTTGATTAACTCATGAAGTTCATCTTCACCACTCTGTGCCTGTAACAGAATCTTAAATCCGTTTTCCTGAATCTCCTCACCACTGTGCTCATCAGAAATCAAGTCTTCCGGATAATGTAGCAGATCCTCCGCAATATCCTTCAATCCAAAAACAATCTTATAGGCATGCACATTGACCATTTCGACTTCCGGCGCAAACGTAATATAAATCCGGTAAAAATGGCTGTTGCTTGTCGCCATGGGTGCAATATAAAACTGTTGCGGCTCAATATGTACATTTTCTTTGATGACCTCATCTTTATCTTTTTTACCTTTTAAGGAAGATAAAAAGCGGTCTAACTCCGCAACAATCTCTTTTGAACTGCCATCTGCCTGTTCACCGTCTGCAAGCTTATCCATTTCGGCATTGATAAAGTCCGAAACCGTCAGAACGTGTTCAACCAGCTTTAGATGAGGAATATTATCCGGATGTGATTCCCTGATATAGAAGAAAATATCTTCCAGCTTGTGAGAAACGGTAGTAATTTCATCAAACATCATGATCCCGGATGATCCTTTGATGGTGTGCATGGTACGGAATATTTCATTGATCGCATCATCATCAAAACAGTCTGCATCACGCTGCTCTAAAACCGTATCCTGAAGCTTCTCTAATAACTGGCGATTTTCAAAGAGGTACATATCAAGCATACCATCTAAGTTAAACTCTTCTGCCATATACAGCTCCTTTCTATACTAATAAAACTATACTAATCCAAGCTTTACCAAAGCCTGCTCAAATCGATCCTGGTCAATTGGTTTTCCGGAATAAATGGTACATCCCAAATCAAATGCCATTTTTACATTTTTTTCATCATTCAGCGCTGTTGCCATAATTACTTTCGCTGCCTTTTCGGGCGGAATCTCCATCTGCTTTTCCAGATTTCGGATTCCCTTCAGAGCCTGATAACCATCCATAACCGGCATCATAATATCCAGACAAACCAAATCATACGGTTCGCCTTCTTCCAATGCCATCATAAAAGCATCCACAGCCTCCATTCCATCTACCGTAACATCGCATTCACCGTATTTGGACAAAAAGCCTGTCATAAATTTGCGAGTCACAAAATCGTCTTCTGCTAATAAAATTTTCATATTTCTAATCCCCTTCCTATTTTCATGGAATTTAATTTTCTTTTTGCATTTGAGCAATAATACTATACGTTTTTCTTGGTATATTCTGCAATTTTTCCTGATAGTCCACAGCACCCATTTCATATGCCACGCGCGGCATACCATACACAACACAGGTACTTTCATCCTGTCCGATGGTCTTAGCGCCTGCCCTTTTCATAGCCAAAAGGCCCTTGGCGCCGTCACCTCCCATGCCGGTCAAAATAATACCTACTGCATTTTTTCCGGCTTCTCTGGCAACCGATTGGAACAATACCTCCACACTGGGTCTGTGACCGTTTACTTTTTCTCCGCGCTTTAGGACAATTTTATATTGATTGTTCGCGCGTACAATCTCCATATGCTTATCTCCTCCCGGAGCAATATATACATGCCCGGGTAAAACAATGTCGCCGCTCTGTGCCTCTTTAACCGTTAAGCGGATATTGCTTCTTTGATTCAGCCGATCCGCATACATCTTGGTAAAGCCTTCCGGCATGTGTTGCGCAACAACCACTCCCGGAATATCCGGTCCCAACTGTTCCAAAATAGAAGTCGTGGCTTCTGTTCCTCCTGTGGAAGCACCAATTGCAACAATCAGCTGTTCATCCCGCCGAAGTGAAACATTGGGCGAATTCTCGTCATCATTTGCCGCTATCGGTATTTCCGCATAATTTCCCTGTGTCAGAACCCTTTGTGCATAAGTCTTTCGGATTTTCGCCGTCGCCGCGACTTTGATTTTACCCGGAAGCTCTCTTTTAACAAATTCATCCAATGCTTCTTTGTTAGTCGTCAATGGTTTTGCCACAAAGTCTACAGCTCCCGCATTTAATGCATCAAAAACTCTGTTGCTCAAAGTACTGATAACGATGGTATGCATCGGATACTGTGGCATAAGCTTTCTTAAAAATTCAATTCCGTCCATTTTCGGCAACTCGACATCCAACGTCATAACATCCGGTTTATATCGGATGATGGCATCTCTTGCTTCAAACGGATCACTCGCAACAGCCACAACGGTTAGTTCCGGATCCATATTGATATATTTTACCAGTAGCGAACGAAACATCAGCGAATCTTCCACTACCAAAACTTTTATTTTCTCCATATTCCCTCTTCTTTGATTGCTAACGGTTTTCTGAAAATAGAAGGCTCAACCAATTCGAAAGGTACATTGCCCTTTTCAATCGTCTCGGTTCTTCCGACAAACAAGTAGCCTCCCGGCTCTAAAACATCATATAGTTTTTTGATCAGATTCTGTTTGGTTGGCCGGTCAAAATAAATCATCACATTCCGTAAAAAGATAACATGTAACTTTTTACGAAACGGAAAATCATCCATAAGATTAAATTGTCGAAAAAGCACCTCGTTTTTCAGTTCATCCGTTATTGCAAAGTATTCCCCTTCTCCTACCGATCTGAAAAATCTCCGTTTCCAATTATCCGGCAGTTCTGCAATCTGCTCTTTTTTGTATACGCCGCGAACTGCAGTCTGTAAAACTCCCGTCGAAATATCGGTTGCAAGAACCGTTGTATCCCATTTATCATGTTCCAATCCGAAAAATTCCACAAGCAGCATGGCTAATGTATACGGTTCTTCTCCACTGGATGCCGCACCACACCAGATGCGCAAATCCTGTATATTTTCTTCCCTTTTTCGCAAATACGGAAGGACTACTTTTTTCATATACTCAAAATGCTCAAACTCCCGCATGAAATAAGTGTGATTGGTACTTAAAAGATTAACCAGTTCCTTTTCCATTTCACCGGAAGGATCCTGCATCAAAGTATTCATATATGCATCATAATTGTCAAATCCACGTATTCGAATCATGTTGGATAATCTTCCGTCCATGATTTCCTTTTTATGAGTCATATCAATACCATATCTGTCTTTTAAATACATGCTGATACGGCGAAATTCCAAATCTGTCACATTTGTTTCCTCTAATGTATATTATGATGTTGGGGTCAAAAGGTATTTTGCCCCCATGATACCAACGGATTGCTACGCACTTTGTGCTCTCGCAATCCTAAAACATTCGAAATCCGCCCTAATCGGGCTACTTTCTCATGTTTTGCGGGTCCCAAAGTCATACTTTTTCATGCGAGCATGAAAAGTATGACCTTTTGACCCTGGTATCATATTATTTTAACTGACGTTTAATCATCTTTAATATCTTGTATATTTCCGGATTGAAATAAATACCCACATCTTCTTCCATAATATTTAGTGCTTCATCCTTGGAAAATGCTCCTCTGTAGGCTCTCTCTTCCGTCAGGGCACAATAAGAACCGACAATGGATACAATCTGTGCAGCCAACGGTATTTCTCTACCGTTCAGTCCATTCGGATATCCCGTTCCGTCCCACCGCTCATGATGTGCGTTGGCAATATCGTATGACATCTGTAAAAACTCATTATTTTCACCCAAAGACTGGACATCCTTGATGATTTTAGCTCCAATTGTCGTATGTTTCCTCACAATTTCACGCTCTTCCTCATCCAGATAATCCTTTTTTTGCAAAATATCTGTTGGAATCGCAATGTTTCCAATATCACAAAGCGGTGCAGCAAGTACCATCGTATCAATATACGTATCAGAAATGCTGGTTCCATATTCTTTCGTCAACTGCATTGCTTCTGATAAAATCCGGCAGTTTGCACACACACGCTCCATATATTTTTCATCATACGCAGCATTCTCGCGTGCGACACGCGTCAACGCATACAATACATTCTTCTTTTCTTCTTCAATCTGATGGAGTTGTTGCTGAATAGATGCCTGCAACAGACGATTTGTCTCAGAAAGTTCTCGATTTGTTTCAAATAATTGCAAATGAAGATTCACACGCGCTTTTACAATATCGGGAATAAAGGGCTTGGTCACATAGTCTTCCCCACCAAGCTGAAATCCCTTAACAATATCCTCTGCGTTGTCATATGCGGAAATAAAAATAATCGGTATATTTCGGGTAAGAGGATCCCCTTTTAAAATAGAACATAATTCATATCCATCCATTTCGGGCATGGCAATATCCGAAATAATCAGTTGGGGATGCAATCTTTCCACAATTTTTAAAGCCTGTGCTCCATTGGTTGCTAACAACGGCTGATATCCCATCTCAGTGATAATGTCGCGCAACAGAAAACGATTCGTATCCACATCATCTACAATCAATATTTTATTCTGCTTTACTGCACCTTCTCCCATGTATTTCCCCTTATGTTATTCCTCCGGCAGTGCCAGCTCACAAAACTTCTGGTAAGCATCCTGTGTCTTATCATAGTCAGCTTTTTGCACAGCCATTTTTAATCTCAATGTAGCACTTCTGATTTCCTGTGGAGCAGTCTGGGTCAATTGTTTAATCGCATCCATAAACTGCTCAGCCTTCTCCCAGTTCTCCATTTCCACAGACAGTATCAGACGCGTCGCTTTTTTCTGAAGCTCATCCCGATTTTCATCTGTACCATACTGGTAACATTTTTCCTGATCCTGCATATCTGATATCGACGGCACTTTTACCTCATAAGAAACCGGCACGGCTGCATCATCTGCTTCTGCTCCCGGAACATCGACCCAAATATGGAAAGAAAACATTGTCCCTTTGTTTGGCTCACTTTCCACATGAATATTACCTTCCATCATCTCAACCAGTTGCTTACTGATGTTGAGGCCCAAACCCGTTCCACCATATTTTCTTGTAGTAGATGCTTCTACCTGCGAAAAACTCTTAAACAATTTATCCTGATCGCCGGTAGCGATCCCAATTCCGGTATCAATTACCATAAAAAACAGTTCTATTCTGTTTTTTAACTGTGCCGTTTTTACAACTTCTACGGTAATCTTTCCGATTGATGTAAATTTAACTGCATTGGAAAGCAGATTGTTTAATATCTGTCCAATACGCAGTTCATCTCCAATGATGGTTTCCGGTACATCTTTGGAAATATTCATGAAAAACTGAAGTCCTTTTTCCGCAATTTTATTGATGTGATTTGACTTAACATACTCCATCATATCGCGAAAAACAAATTCTTTATTTTCCAATTCCAGTTTTCCGGCTTCAAGCTTGGAAAAATCTAAAATCCCATTGATAATGGAATGCATATCATTGCAACCGCGTTCCATTAAATGCAGGAGACTTTGTTTTTTACTGTCATTTTCTATTTTTAAAAGTTCACGAACATTGCCAAGAATTCCATTGACCGGTGTTCTAAGTTCATGTGTTACATTGGCTACAAACTGAGTTTTCGCTTTTTGTGCACTGCCAGCTTCCGCATCTAAAGCCGTAACCCGCTTTTCAAAATAATTTTGCTTGGATGCATCCAGTGCCATAGACATATATACGCCTTCATGCCCTTTGACCGGCATATATTTCATATTGACATCAAAACAAGTATGATTCTTTCGATATGCAAGGGTGTCGTGTACAATTCCAAACTCCGTATCTTTGAATTGAAACGGACAGACGGTACTATCAAAAACTTTTGGATATATGGTGCTGATATTCTCTCTTGTCAGATCATCCTGATATTCCAATAATTGATATGCCAAATGATTCGCATATATAATTTGTCCATTTCCCCGAAAGAAAACTATCATTTCCATTGCTAAATCCATAGACTGAATCAGCACTTCATTTTGAAACATGTTACATTCCCTTCATATAAACCATTTGACCGTAATCAAAATCATCAACCGTATCTATTCTGTGGGTGGTTGTTCTGCCGGTGCCTGTTGTTCTGTTGTCTGCTGTGCCGCCTGTTCTGCAGCCTGTTGTGCTGCGGCCGCTTCAGCAGCCTGTTGCGCCGCCAATTGCGCTGCAATCACCGAAGGATCAACGACACCGGTCATATTTACATGTATTTCTCCCGGCTTTCCTCGATATGTAGTGGTATGCAGATACTCTTCACTGATAATCTCACCATCTTTTTCCAAAATGATATAGGTTGCCCATTTACTACCGTTTTTAGGTCCTGACACGACCTGTGTCTGCCCGGGCATCAGCATGGGATCTTCCACAACGCGATCTTCCGGTGGTGCAACATCAGAAATCTTTTCAGATCTCATATATCTCTTAACACCGTCTTCCAAAGTCGAAATACCAAAAATAGTGGCTACAATCGTTCGATTCTTAAACGTCGTCTTGATTCCCAAAGTAGCTCCGGTATTATTGGTAAATACAAAATCCGGATTGCTGTAACTAACCGCAGCATCCTCTCCCGGAGTCACATAGGACGGTTCATAGGTATGTCCGGTCCGCTTGTCAATCTGCAAATTTGCAAAAATAGTTGCATTGTAAATGGTACTCGAAACCTGACAAATTCCTCCTCCCAGTTCCTGTACAACTTCACCATTTGCATATGCCGCCGCTTCTTTATATCCTTTTTCCGCAGTCCGTCTGCCTAAAATGGTATTGTAGGAAAACTGTTCCTGTGGCTGCAAAATTGTACCACAGATGGTATCACAAGCAATGCGAACATTTGTGTTGCGATTTTCATTACTCGTCGTCGTCGTCGAATAAGTTCCCAGAATTTTGTAATCATCCTTTTCGAAAACAGGGGCTGTACTTTCTCCCTTTGCCTCTATCGTTGCAACATAGTTACCTGCCTCTAACTCTTTAACAATATCGGCTGTCAATTGTTCCACATCAACCACATATCCCGGCTGGCTTTCCGACAATTCAAATTCACCGGTTTCTGTATTATATCCGGTAATTGCCGCATCCACGGCAGGCTGGCTCCACATATCAGATGCCTTTTTGGCAATGGTAGTCGCTGCGTTTTCCGGATTGGAAATAGAAATGGTATATTCCGGTTTTGCATTTGGAGCATATGCATCATACAATACCGAATCAATTTCTTTTTCAAACAGATTCTCAACCTCATATGTATTGCCCTGGTAAGTAATCACAAATTTCCATGTGTGTTTTGCTAATAAAGCGGTCTTAGCATCTTCTTTTGACATATTCGAAATATCTATGCCATCAACTTTGACACCAGCTACTGCTTTGTCTTCTTTATCGACTGTCACTTCAATTGCATTATCTTTATTCTTTTGGAAATAGATGATACCACCTGTTGCAATAGCAAGAATAAGAACAATCTCTGCCACCAGCAGAAACTTTTTGATCTTTTGCTGTTTTTGTTTGCGCAAACGGTTAACTGTCTTTTTCCCGGTACTGCTACCATTACGATTACCGTTTCTATTGCCGGTATTATTTCCATTTCTGTTTTTTGTATTAGATGAATTCCGTGAATCGGACACTCTTTTGTTATTTACATTCCCTTTGCTGTTTTTTGCAGAAGAATTCGATGTTCTTCTTACATTATTTGTTGAATTAGCCATTTAAATCTACATTCCTTAACATAATGTTAACCCTTACATTTACCCATATTCATTATAGCATTTTTCAGTCATGTTTCAACCACGTTTTACCAAGAATATAATTTACATTTTTTCCCATATTTCTATAAATTCTCTAATTCCACCTACATTTTGCATTATTTTATGATATGATGATACCAGGGTCCAAAAGTCATACTTTTTATGCTCGCATAAAAAAGTATGACCTTGGGACCCGCAAAACATGAGAAAGTAGCCCGATCAGGGCGGATTTCGAATGTTTTCTGGATTGTGGAGCACGAAGTGCGTAGCAATCCGTGGTATCATGGGATTGAAAAAACGAAAGTAGCCCGATCAGGGCGGATTTCGAATGTTTTCTGGATTGTGGAGCACGAAGTGCGTAGCAATCCGTGGTATCATGGGATTGAAAAAACGAAAGTAGCCCGATCAGGGCGGATTTCGTAAGGGGTAAAATTATGGAAGTATATATTGTCAGACATGGGAAGACTATATGGAATGCGGAAGGGAGATTACAGGGGCATGCCGATATCGAATTAAACGAAGAAGGGCGTCTGGCAGCAAAAGAACTGTGTCAAAAACTTGAAAACACACATTTTGATATCATTTTCTCTTCTCCCCTGCGACGTGCATACGAAACAGCCAAATTAATCCGCGGTCTCAGAAATATCCCAATTGTAACCGATGACCGGCTAAAAGAAATCTGCTTCGGAGACATGGAAGGAATTACCTGCGATGAGTGGTTTGACGAAAAAAGTCCCTATCGATTTTTCTTTACCAATCCCGAATTATATCCCACTCCGCCCAACGGTGAATCCTTTGAAGAAGTATGCAATCGTACCAAAAACTTTTTACAAAACGTGATTGAACCTTTAGAAGCATCTGCCAACCGCATAATGATTGTTGCACACGGTGCCCTTAATAAGGGTTTAATGTGCCATATTCAAAACAACGACATTTGCCATTACTGGGGATGTGGACTTCAAAAAAACTGCGAATGCAGTATTTTTCAACTGGAAAACAAAAAATGGGAAACCATCAAGGAGTAATCCTTGGGTTTCCCAATTTTATATTATTTTATATTTGCCTGATTATAAATTCGAGCTTTCAATCCACTCTTCTGTCACTACCAAATTATCTCGTTTCGCATTACACTTCATAATCCAGACAACTTCGAATAGCTGTATACGGCCTTACCTTTCCGTCGGCAACCACAACATGCTCCGGATGCACGGCATATCCTTTCAGTGCCTCCTCGTTTTCAAATGTCGAATCCAACATGAGATCGGCATTGGAACTGGAAAGTCCATCAATGTTAACTTTGATATCCATAAGGCCCGGTATTTTTCCGGCAAGCCCTTCAAGACCTTCTTTGATTCCTCTTTTTACTTCTTCCTTTTCACTTGCCGATAACTCTTCTTTTAACGTCCATAAAATAACATGCTTAACCATTTTCTGCTTCACTTTCTTCGTTTATTATTTTATTTATTATTTCATTTGTTTATTCATTCATTAATTATCTTCTCTAGATGAAAAGACTTTTATACAATTGAAACATCAATCATATGGCACAATCGCCCCTATTCATGAATCTTGCTTTCATATCTGGGTTCTTTCAGCCTTTTTTCAAACTCACTGTGTGGCAGTGGTCTGTCATACAAAAATCCCTGTACAATGGGAGCCTGTAATTTCTTCAAAAACATTGCCTGCTTTTCTGTCTCAATTCCCTCGCTGATAATATCCCTATCCAAATCCTGAACCATCCGAATGACATTTTCGACCATTTTTTCATTGACTCTGTCTCCGCTTTCAAGATCCCGGAAAAAGGATTTATCCATCTTAACAACATTAAAGTCCAGATCCTTCAAAAGAGAAAGAGATGAATATCCGGTTCCAAAATCATCTATGGATGTGGAAATATTGACTGCATTCATTTTCCCCACAAAATCCTCCAATGCTTTCAAATCATAATATCCGGAAGACTCTGTTAACTCTACTTCAATATACTTTGTATCAATCTGATACTTCTTTACAATATCCACTAAATCCTCTGCAAAATATGGATTTTTCAAATGTAACTTTGAAAAATTGGATGAAACCTTTACAATCTCATATCCCTCGTCCATCCAGCTCTTTAAATCCTTGCAGACCTGCTCAAAAACATAAAAATCCAAATCTGTAATCAAATGATTTTTTTCCAAAATAGGAATAAAAGAATTCGGCGGAATAATTTTGCCTTTACGAAACCATCGTACCAAGGCTTCCGCGCCACACAACATATTATTTTCCAAATTTACCTTTGGCTGATAATAGACAACAAATTCATGACGATCCAGTCCAGTCTGGAATAAATTAATAAACTCCTTTTCCGTAACCATTTGTTCAATCATGCTTTCTTCAAACCACCGAACCTGAATATCTCCCTGTTCTTTTGCAGCATCCAATGCAAGGGCACAATAATTGTGAACATCCTGTATCGAATCCTGCTCTCTTATCTGAAAAACACCACAGATAAAATTCAATTCCAGAAACATCACACCGTCTTTTCCCGCAATAGAAATATCGACTTTCCGAATTGCATCCAAGAAAAGCTGTTCCCGCTCTTTTTTAATCAGTGCAAAGAAACGACCATTTCCGATACTATATAAATAATCCTTGGGTTTCATACGCTTATGCTGTCCTTTGGCATATTCTTTTAACAAAAGTTCTCCTTTGACAGCGCCAACCTTTTGATTAACAAATTTCTGATCTTTTATTTCATACATGATTGCACTGTAGTCAGATAATTTATTTTTCTTGGCAAACCGGTTTCCATCCTTAATCATCTTGTCATAATTATTCAGCTCGGTAAGAGGATCTTTGGAAATCAAAACTCTCGAAACCAATACTGATAAAAGAATAGCCACCCCGGCAAATACAGAAATCAGAATTAAAATCAAATTCCGTAACCGACTTAAAATGCGGTTAATATTAGTAACTGCAATATCACATCCAACCAGACCGACAACCTCTCCTTGAGAATTAGTTATCGGTGCATAGGCGCTGAAATATTCTCCCCATTGATCGGATGTCTGCTCCAAAACACAGCAGACCTCGCCATTAAATACAGATAAATTTGTGTCCAGATAAGGATACTTCTCCAGAAAGCCGACAGGGTTATCAAGATCCGTATCGACAACAAATACAACTTCACCGTTCACTTTTTTCATAGTGTAGATATATTGAATCAATTCATTGCTTCTGTGATTTGACAAAATATGATAAACCTGCTGATAAGCCTCGTCACCTTCAGCAGATATTTGTTCAAACAGATCTCCGTCAATTTCACGAGCTGCAGTTTGTGCAATGCCCATCGCATCCTGTGTATTTTGCGCAATGATAATTTCGCTGATCTGGGCATAAGAAAGATATCCCAAAAAACCAAAGCAGATAAATCCGAATGCAATAGTCAGCAATATGAACTTTTCCTCCAGTTTTATCACTCTTTTTCTCATCAATAACACCCTCTGTTGGTTTTTGAACAAAATGACGGACACAATGCCATTAATGCAATTTGTTATGTAATATTTTACCAAAAAGAATCCAAAAAAGCTACTCTTTATATTTAATTCTAACAATTATTTTTCTCTTATTTTCCACATAGCTCTCTGTATTTTGCCAAAAAGAACAAAGCAATCGTATCGGGCCCCACATGGGAACCGGTGCAATATTCATAAGCATCCGCAATCTCATCAAACGCTCTGCCAGATTCTCTCATTTCTATGGCATAAATCGCCAAAATTCCCTATGCTAACGATGCGTTGAGTGAATCAATCAGGTAGATCTTACGTTCCGGATATCGCTCTCGTAAATCATCCGCAGCCAAACTTGCCGCATTATATGTACCACTGATATTTTTACTCAGTGAGAAATGATATGACATTATTATTAATTGCATTTTCAAATCTTTTTTATTTCAATTCAGTTTCCTTGAAAACGCGCATCATCTCATTTGTCAGACTAAAGTCATCCGGTTGCAAAACAATCTCGTCTTTTTTTACCCACTCTGCATATTTCAGTTCATTCTCGTCCATATGAATATCGCAATCTCCGTCCAAATCACAATAAAATCCCATCAATATATCATTGGCAATTCCCCAAGGCTGCGATTTATAATAACGGATATTTTTTACACGCAAGCCCACCTCTTCCATGACTTCCCTTGCGACGGTTTCCTCTAACGTTTCTCCAATTTCCGTAAAACCGGCAACCAGAGCATTATGTTGATAGCCACTCCGATAACGCGTAATTAACAACCGGTCTTTATTAATCACACCGACAATTACAGCCGGCATGATTCTGGGATAAGAAATAAAATGACATGCTTCACACTCCATGGCCCTTTCCGTTTTGGAATGCACCATTTTTTGTCCGCACCTTCCGCAAAAACAGGTATCCCGATACCAGTCTGCCAAATGCTTTGCTGTAAGTGTTGCAAAAATACGGTATTTCGGACCGGCTCCGAAGTGACGGACTTCTTTTATATCCATATAATCATACCCATCCGGAAGCATACAAACTTCATTCTCTTGCCTATATAAAAAATACTTTTCATCTCCTACAGAAAATAAATATTGATAGGATTTATTTTCTCCCAGTTCTGATGCTTTCGGAAACTCCAAAACATACTCTTTTATTTTCAGAGCATGAATTAAAATCCGGTTCTGATCAATACAGATCACTCTGTCATCTTTCGAAATTTTCATCTCCGAATCATAGTGGTTATTCAGTTTATAAGGAAAAATATCTTGTATCATGACAGCTCCTTTACTTTGTATATCTCACAACGTTTCAAAGTGATTATTCGCAAATATTGTATCACTTCCAATGTTTTTCATTATACAGCATCTTTTCTGAAAAAAAAACGAGTATCGTTATTTATGTCATAACAATACCCGCTATAAAATCTCACCTGTTTTGTATCTTTTCAAAAATCAGGATGCCAGTATCCAATGTACCAAATCCCGGTAAAACTGTACAGCTTCCGCTAACTCATTTACATTCGGATGTCCTTTTTGAATACCGCCCATCAAAGCAAACACACCAAAGCTATCCCATCCTTTACATCCGTATTTATCAATGATGAGAGCATTTTTATCCTCTGCAATCTTTTCTATAGAAGCATAGCCTTCCTTACTTCCATATGTACTGATGAAAAAAACTTTTTTATCTTCCGGTAAATTTTCTTTAGCAAAATCCAATACACTTCGATGAAATTTACCATAATAGACCCCCGATGCAAAACCGATGACATCATACTCCGATAAATCTGCAAATTTTATTTTTGTCGCATCAATCAGATCAACCACATATTCATTTGCAATTGCATCGACCACTTTTTTCGTATTTCCATGATGAACAGATGCATACACAATCGCAGTTTTTACAAACATTTTGCTATATCTTCCTTCTCTTATATAGTTTCAGATGTCTGGATGCAACCAAACTTTTCTGAATAATTTCACCATTTCAATTAGTGTACCATATTTGTGTCCATAATACGATACCCAATATTTAGTTAAATGTCCAAATTTTTATTTAAAAAATTATCTATTCTAACGAAACATACTGCTTTAATGTGATTTAAAACCTTCAACAACGAAAAAGAGAAAGCAAAAAAGTAACTGCCCTGGCAAAAGAATTACAGTTACTTTTATTAGTGCTAAAATAAATATGATGTTGGGGGCAAAAGGTATTTTGCCCCATGATACCAACGGATTGCTCTACAATACATACGGCGTAATCTGATACACGTAATAAGAGCGAGACGCGTTTTTTGGCCCTTAAGAAACCCAGTAAAATCAAGGGTTTGCGGGCTTTTGGGACTCCGAGTATTTTTTTTGACTCCATTTTTTACGCCAATTTTACGTGTTTTTATGATAACTTACGGCACCTTTTTTTGCAACCTATGCAAATCGAATATCATCCAATCGAACAACTTTTTTCGCATCTTCTTTTTCTTTCTCAATCAACTTTTCATATCGGTCTTCTGCGTAGTAATCGCCGGATTCAAATACAGCTCCCATTGCAGTTTCCATCTTGGTAACCTGTTCCATGGTATGATCATCAAACTCATGTGCATATAAATCCATGGTCATCTGAATGGATGCATGTCCCAACATCTTCTGCAAAGACTTAATCGGAACATTTGCTTCGTAACATCTTGTGGCAAAGGTATGTCGAAAGGTGTGTCCACCAAAGTATTCCATCTGCTCACTGTAATCACGCATCAAATTGATTTCATCTACGATTCTTTTGATGGAATCTTTCATGTTTTGCACATTCATCGGTGTTCCGTGCTTTGTAACAAAAAGTACATCTTCAAGCCCGGGTAACGGCTTGGCTGCTTCTCTACCAAGAACGATACGTTGTTGTACTTTCTGCTTCATAAGAGCCGTTCTGCACTGTTTACTAATCGGTATATCTCTGATACCGGATTTTGGCACAGAAAAATCCCGCACAAGAGTGCGAGACTTTTTCTACAGTCTGCGTAAAGCACAATAGTACTTTACCCTCTATATGAGAATATATTTTTCATTTTCGTGTTCTTTCGATATCATTTATAGAAAATACAGTTAAATGTTAAAATAATCAACTTCCTGTTTCAGTTTTTTAGCTAAATGTACAGTATCCTTTGATGAGTGGTTGATTTTTTCAATGGTATCATTGATACTCCCAATGACAGCTGTGGCTTCTTCACAGCTTGCTGCATTCTGCTGGGCAATTGCTGACAGATTGCTGACCTCATTTATTATGTTATCCTTTGCTATAGAGAGCTCATTCGTTTTTCCATAAATGTCATTTATGTTTTCAGACGTCTGATTCATACTACAGGTTACATCATTAAAACTTCCCTGAACATTATCCAGGACATCTCCCTCTATAGTAATAGAATCCTTTATTTTTTCTACAAGGTCTGTACTTATGCCAAATTTTTGAACAAGATTAGATATAATATCTCTAATTTCCTGGGCAGATTTTGTAGACTGTTCCGCTAAAGTCTGTATTTCACTAGCCACTACTGCAAATCCTTTTCCCTGATCACCTGCTCTGGCAGCCTCAATGGAAGCATTCAATGACAAAAGATTGGTCTGACTTGCAATACCTGTGATAACATCGGTTGCCATATTGATAGCTTTCACCGCCTCATTGGACTCAGAAATCCCCTTTACTACTTCCTGAGATATCTCGATGGTATTCCTGTTTGCCTCAATCAGGTTATTAAGGTTATCTCTTAACGCCGTACTGATTTTACTCACTTCATCTGCGTTTTCCTTCGCAGATTTTACAGAAGTTTGAATATTTGTAATATTATCTCCAATGTTTTCCATATTAATAGCAGTTGTCTGTACAGATTTTGACATGGAAAATGCACCATCAGAAATTCCGTCAATGGCAGTAGATACTCCGCTTACAGCATTATTACACTCTTCTATAGACTCATCCACACCTACCATATTACAATCCAATTCATCCATACTTGTGTGAATATTGGATAACACACTTTTCATCGAAGATTTTAATAGGTTCGCCGACTCAATAATAGAATTAATCTCTTTTACCTTAGCTGACGTTTCTATATCCGCATTCAAATTTCCGGTAGCAAGTTCTCTTGTAAATGCATCCAAATTTTTGAGTGGAGTAGCCATTTTATTAGCTAATATCAATGCAAAAATGACAAAAACAAACATTAAAACAATTGCTGCTACTAAACAAATTCTTGCCAGCTTATTAATTTCTCTGAGTACATCTCTCTCATCTACAGTAAGAACTGTAATGTAATCATTATTCTTTCCTGCAAAGTAAGCCGCATATTTATTTTGACCTCGAAATTCATAACTAATAATTCCAGGTTCCACTTTCTCGTTATTGCTGATTCGCACTAAAATCTGTTTTACAGCTTCATTTTCTACCGGCTTTCCTATCTTTTCTTCGTCCGGATGCTGTATCATGGTTCCATCATGTCCATTTACCGTATAGACATACATAGAATCAAATCCCATAGAGGATGTATCGGAGAACATTTCTGCTACATCGCTTATATACAGTGCTGCTCCCACATAACCGATAGGATTCTTTTTATCATCAAAAACAGGAGCATACATAGATACAACCTGATTTCCTGTAGCCGGAGATTTCATTACCCCAGTGTTATAGACACCTCCAGCTGCCAACATACTATCCTGCAGAGCTTTTAGCCGTTCTCCTTCTCTTGTAGGTGAACCAGTAGCACTTTCTACCGGATGAATTAAGGTTGTTGAATCCCAATTGGATATGTAGATAGCCTCCATGTTACCAGCTAAATTAAAACACTCCATTGTATACTCCTGTGCTTCTACTTGTAATGTGGCATCCTTCTGATTTTGCAAAAACTCTACAACAATCGGCGATTTAGCAAAATTGTCCAAAGTAGCCTCTCCATTTTGAATGTAGGACTCAAAGTCCGCCCCTGTTTCCTTTACAAGAGATAACATAGAATCTTTCGCAATATCTTCAATCACTTTACAGGATGTACTAATCAGCATAGCCAGCATAATAACGGTTGAAACTATCATAGGTGTAATTGAAAATGCCACTAACACTTTGCTAAAGTTTATTATTCTTTTTTTATTCTTCTCTTTCATACGATATCGCTCTTCCTCTTCTGTTTTTACTTTATTTTATTCTATCATTTGGGGATATATTATACAAGGCGCTTTATTCTAACCGATGACCGTCTATACCACTTTTATACATTGATATACATGTCACAAACGATACAACCATGTATTAATTGATACCATTCAACGATGAACCAATTCAAGTTTTCCAACTCGTCAACAGGAAAGTTAAATTGTCTTGCTATAAAATATTTCATCATCATTACGCCAAGTCCCAATATATCCAAATTTTTCGTATAGATGTTGATTACCTACACTAAAAACTGGTGTGGATAATTTCCATTCCTTTACATGAGGAAATAATTCTTGTGCCATATAAAGTACTTTATATCCATATCCTCTTCCCTGGTATTACCATTTCGTCACAAAAATTGGTTCCTGATCCTCGTGTACTAGATTGGAAATCTCAGCTATATTGTGTAAATCCTAAAACAAGCAATCGTGACAAAAACTCAATTTCATAAAATATGATTTTTTTCAGCAATATACATCACTTCATTAAATGAGCATACTTTGTCTACACTCTGAAATGCAAAGCACAATCTGCTTTGTTGATAATACCAATTTTCCAGAAATAGATAGGATTTTTACATTACAATTTATTCCAGTAGTTATTAATGTCTGCTGGAAGATTTTCTATACTATCACCAATCACTTCTAAATACTCTTCCTCTATCATCTCTGGAACAGATGAAAAAATACGAACAAACTTCATCGTATCGCGTACAATTATTTTACACTCAAAACTTGTAATCCCAAACTCCGATGTATCTCGATAACCCTTAACAGAATATTCTTGTAATTCACCATCTTCATCTTGAAATCTTAACTTCAACGGTATTATTTTCCCCTCCATTGTATGTTGGCAAATTAAATCTATTCTTTTATCCACGCGAACATCGTCCTTTATAACAAAACTATGAATACATTTTATCACATAAAAGCCAAAAAAAGAAAGGCTTTGCACCTTTCTTTAAATATTTATGAACTACAGCCACTAATAATTGCATCTGATATCGGTGAATGATCTTCTTTAATTTCATTCTTTTCACGATTTACTTTTTCAAGTACTGCTTCTAATTCTTCTCTTGTATATCCAGGAAAGCTAGATTCTAATCCGTCTATCCCTAATCCCATTTGACACATTGTCGTAACAGCTCTTGTTGTCTGTTCATCTAATTTCTTCATATGTACCCCCACACTATTATCCAAATTGTGTTTTTAAATCAACCATCCAAATCTGATCTCTTGGATTGTAAAAAATGACTACTGTCTTTAACTTTTTGAAAATCTCAATTTTGCATTCAAACACACGAATTATTCGATCCGATGTGACTACAACGCCATTAGGCATCGTATACTTCGAATGACCGGTAATCTCTCTGTACTCTTTTATTAAATATTGCTGCACTTCTTGATCTTCATCTGCCACTCTCATTTTAATTGGAATAATAGTTCCATCTCTACAATTTTGACAAATGACATCAATACGGCGATCCATCTCCTGTATTGCTCCCATATCAAATCACTTCCATTTATCAATTGTTGTGATTTATAATATAGAACATTTGTTCGATTAAATCAAGTGCAAATTTTATTTTTTCTTTCATAGAAAAATGGGTAGTGCTACAGCATTACCCACCTATTTCATAATAATATTTTACCATATTATTATTTCACGTAAATAATTAAAAAGTAACCAAATAGAAACCTATAACATGGTGGGGATATTTACAAAGATCTTGCTTTCTGCCTTAATAAATTAGTTAATTATTCTTGACCCCACTAAATTATTTTGACCCCATTTCCGACTCCAATTTGACTCCATTTTGACCCCATTTTTACGATAATTTGCGATAATTTGCGATAATTTACGAACATTTGTTTTGGGGTATTTTCGCACACTAAAGTGTAAAAGGATGCTTGATTTTACTGGGCTTGTCGGCTGTCAGATGACCAAAATACTACAAAACATAAGGAGTTATTTGATACACGTAATAATTGAGCCAATTGCTATATAAATTGTTGCTATGGCTTCTCCACTGCAGATGAGGTTTTTGTGTCGGATCATCATTCGGAAAATAATTCTTAGGCACCTGGATGTCCAGTCCTTTCTTTTTATCACGGAAATATTCTTCCTGCAGTGTCAGGCGGTCATATTCGGAATGCCCCATGACAAAAAACTGCTTTCCTTCTCCCGCCATCACAAGATAAACACCGGCTTCCTCCGATTCTGCCAATACCGTCAAGGCTTCACAGGCATGAATATCTTCACTTTTCACCTCGGTATGACGGCTGTGAGGTGCCATAAAATAATCATCAAAACCTCTTACAATCGGAATTTTTCGGTTCATCACTTTATGTTCATATACACCAAAGACCTTCTTTGGCAAAATGTGCTTTTGCAATCCGTAATGATAATATAAGCCTGCCTGCGCTCCCCAGCAGATATGAAAGGTAGATGTCACATTGGTCTTTGACCACTCCATAACTTCACATAGTTCTTCCCAATAGTCCACTTCTTCATATTCCATATGTTCCACGGGAGCTCCCGTAATAATCAGTCCATCAAATTTTTTCCATTTGATGTCATCAAAGGATTCATAAAATCGATTTAAATGATTTGCAGAAGTATTTAATGAAATATGACTTTTCATATTTAAAAAAGTCACATCTATCTGCAATGGTGTATTGGACAATGCTCTTAATAGCTGTAATTCCGTATCCTGCTTGACCGGCATCAGATTGAGAATCACAATCTGAAGTGGTCTGATATCCTGATTGATGGCACGAAACTCGTCCATGACAAATATATTTTCATTTTCCAAAATCTCCTTTGCAGGAAGATCGCTTTGTGTTCTGATTGGCATGATAAAACCTTCTTTTCTATAATCAATCTGTAATAAAGCTAAAGATGTTGGGGCAAAGTATATTCTACCCACGATACACAACTTTTCTTATCATATCATCTTTTACCTACTACGTAAAGTTACATAAAGATATGGAAAACTCATAAAGTTACGAAAAACTCATCAACAATTTACTCATCAACAGTTTCCAAATATATAGATAAATATACAGACATTCCTTATCAATAGTACTTCTACCAAATTACTTTTCCAGCATGGAAATAAACTCCTTTTCCGAAATAATCGGAATTCCGAGTTCTTTTGCTTTTTTGTTTTTGCCGGAAGTCGATGTCACATCATTATTAATCAGGTAATTGGTCTTAGATGAAACACTACCTGCAACCTTACCGCCTTTTTGTTCAATCACATCTTTTACCTCGTTCCGGTTTGCGTAATGATAAACATTGCCGGTAATAACAAATGTCATGCCTGCAAAAATCTGCTCTTCCTCATTTTGTTCCGGTTTCTCAATCTGCAGCTCTTCCAATAGTTCCAATGCGTTTTGGGCTTTCTTCTCATCCGTAAAATAAGAAATAATACCTTCCGCAAGGACTTCTCCAATGCCGTCTACCTCAGACAACTCTTCCATTGTGGCAGACTTTATCTTTTCAAAGTCATATTGAAATGCTTTACACAGCATTTTGGCATTGGCAACTCCGATCCCGGTTATCCCGATTGCATAAAGATATCTGGGCAGCGTAGTATTTCTTGCCTGTTCTAGTGACGCCATCAGATTTTGGAAAGATTTTTCACCAAAGCCATCCATTTCCGTAATTTCTTTTTCAAATCTGTTTAATCGGAAAATATCAGCAAAACTGTGAACAAATCCTTTTGCAATAAATTTTTCCAGTGTCGCCTCGCTCAGTCCGTCAATATTGAGAGCATCCCGACTTACCATCAAGGTAAAGGACTTTATTTTTTTTGCTTCGCACTCAGGGTTGGGGCAAACCAGTGTTTTTGTATCATTTTCCTGACAAATCTGTGTTGCTTTCCCACATACCGGACAAGTTTTTGGAATCTGTATTTTCCTGCTTCTTGTCAGATTTTCCGCAATCTGTGGAATAATCATGTTTGCTTTATAAACCGTAATCTGATCCCCAATTCCCAATTCCAGTTCTTCCATAATGCTCAGATTATGAACACTCGCCCTGCTGACGGTCGTTCCTTCCAACTGTACGGGTTCAAAAATGGCAACGGGATTGATTAATCCCGTCCTGCTTGGACTCCATTCGATTTCAAGTAAGGTTGTCTGGGCTGTTTCATCTGCCCATTTAAATGCTATGGAATCACGGGGAAATTTCGCCGTTCTTCCCAATGATTCCCCGTATGCAAGATCGCACAGTGTTAAAACCAGTCCATCCGACGGGACATCGTAATCCACAATCTTTGTTGCAAACTGTTCAATCGTATCCATAATGGTATCGGGATTTACACGGTAATATTCTACTACATCAAACCCCTGCTCTTTTAAAAACAAAAACTGATTTTCTCTGTCATTTTTAAAATCAACTGCCACACCATCCGCTCCTATGGCATCAACCAGGTTAAAAGCAAACAGACGTACATTTCTTTTAGAAGTAATCTCATTGTTTAATTGTCTGACCGAACCACTGCATAGATTACGTGGATTTTTGTATTTGGTCTCCGCATCTGCAATCTCTGCATTCACTTTTTCAAAATCAGAATACGTAATAACTGCTTCTCCACGCAAAATCAATCTTCCTTCAAATGCAATTTTATGCGGAATGTTTTTAAAAACTCTGGCATTGTTGGTGATAACTTCACCAATTTCCCCGTTTCCGCGTGTAACCGCTTTTTGCAGGGTGCCGTTATCATAAGTAAGCACAATGGTAAGACCATCCAGTTTCCAGGAAAGCAAAGCTTCTTTTCCGTTTAACCATTCGCGCAGTTCTTCTCTGCTCTTGGTCTTTGCCAGAGAAAGCATCGGCTTTTCATGGCGTTCCTTGGGCAGTTCGTCCACCGCTTCGAATCCAACATGGATGGTCGGACTGTTAGACAAAACAACACCTGTCTCTTCCTCTAACAAAACCAGCTCATCATACAAAGCATCGTATTCATAATTACTCATAATTTCCATATCCTTTGCATAGTAAGCATAGGCTGCCTTATTTAAAACATCAATCAGTTCCTTCATTCGTTCTGTTTTACTCTGATCCACTTTACCCATCATTCTTTCCCTTTGTTTTCCTAATTATGAATAATATCTATTTTTTCTTGCAACTGTTCAGATATCAATTTACATATTTGTAGCTAAGCTTGAATCCCGGCTTCTGCATAAAGCATGCTCAGTTCCTCACCGCTTACCAAACGATATTCTCCGGGCTTTAGTTTTCCTAATTCCACATTTGCCACACGAACTCTTTTTAACGAAAGCACTTCCTGCCCGGATGCCTCACACATACGTCGGATCTGTCGATTCAGTCCCTGGGTAAGAACAATCCGAAAGGTCCTCTTGCCCACAGCCTCTATTCTGCATGGTCTGGTGGTCTGTTCAAGTTCTTTTAGATAAATTCCGTTCGCCATTTTACTTAGAAAATCATCCGAAATATCCTTTTTAACTTTTACGACATACTCCTTTTCGTGGCGGTTTGCTCCACGCATCAGTTTATCAATCAAATTACCGTCATTTGTCATTAATAAAAGTCCTTCCGAATCCTTATCCAGACGACCGGCATATGTGACCCGCACAGGAAATTGCAATTGATCAGACACCAGCTTATCCGCATGCCTGTCTTTTTGAGAACAGACAACACCAACGGGCTTATAATATGCTAAAACAACCGCATCCTGTTTTCCACTGATAACTTTGTGATTACAGATGACCTCATCCTTTGAAAAAACACGGTCTCCTGCTTTTGCCACAGCACCATTTACATAAACCACACCGCTTTCAATCAATTGGTCCGCTTCACGTCTGGAACAAATACCTGCCTGCGCAAGATATTTATTAAGACGGATACCCGAAAGTGAATCCTCTTTTTCTTCAAATTGCTTTTGATTTTTTATATTACTATTGGTTTTATTATTCATTTTATTATTTTTTCTACTCATATTTTTCTATAAAACACACACACTATTTTTATCATTTAAAGTTATAACAACGATGATAAAAAGGATAGATGTTATAAAGCATAAAATAATTAGGGAAATTTCTCAGCCTATTATCATTATTATAGTGGAATCGAACAATTATTTCCAGCATAAAACACGTACACATGGCAAATACTAAGTAATGTTTACAAAAGGAGTTTTCTTTTTTGTAACCTGATGTATACAACTGTCAAGGAAAGGAGGAGGGTTCATGAGAAACAGAGCAATTGATGCGATTATTCTGACGCTCGTTATCATTGGAGCAATCAACTGGGGACTAATCGGGTTTTTCGGTTTCAATCTGGTTTCCGCGGTTTTTGGCAGCATGACATGGGTTTCCCGCATTATTTACGCACTTGTGGGACTGGGCGGTTTATATTTAATCAGCTTTTATGGAAATCTGGGAGAAGAAGATGCCTAAAAAAAACGGATGACAGAACCATAAAATCTGCCATCCGTTTTTTATGATATTATTCTACACCCTTTTCGAATTTGTGTTCCTGAAAAGAATATGCGGGAAGTGCGATATATGGGATTTGCAGACCGATTATGCAGACGCTCTGCCACGTTTCTCGCATAGTTCGCAATCTTTGCGGGATGACAGTCACCCTTACAAAAATATATATCTTTGCCGCTTCATACTTCAGTTTTCGGCA
>JAEDFR010000240.1 GCA_016297945.1 Lachnospiraceae bacterium
ATAATCAGTTTGATCAGCTTCTCTGTATCACGAACACTGAGATTTTCTTCAAAAATTTTCTGTGCTGCTTCATACTGCGCATCTCTATCTTCTATTGCTAAAAGAGTACGTACATGTCCCGTTGTCAGTTTCTCGTCAATCAGCATCTGACTGACTCTCTCATCCAATTTTAACAGACGCATGGAATTTGTGATAGCTGTTCGGCTTTTGGATACTCTCTTTGCTATTTCTTCCTGCTTCAGATGAAATTCTTCCATCAATCGTTTATAGGCCATAGCTTCTTCGATTGGATTGAGATTTTCTCTCTGAATATTCTCTATAAGAGAGATTTCTACAATTTCCTGTTCTGTATAATCCTTGATAATGACCGGGATCTCTTTCAATCCTGCCATCTTTGCTGCTCTCCAGCGTCTCTCACCGGCTATAATTTCATAATAATCTTTATTTTTCTTTACGATCAGAGGTTGAATTACACCATACTGCTGAATAGACTCACAAAGTTCCTGAAGAGATTCTTCGTCAAAGTTCTTTCTTGGCTGCTCTCTGTTGGGTTCGATCATGGAAAGTTTTATTTTCTGCTCTACCGGTTTTTCCACGATCTTTTCTACAACTTTTTCCACAACCTTCTCTTCTATTTTAACGTCTTGTCTGGTAGCTGCTTTCTGATGGGAACTGCTGGATTGAATCAGGGAATCCAGACCTTTTCCCAGTCCTCCTTTTTTCACTGCCATTATTTTTCTCCTTTATTTAATCGTTATCCGGCCATGCCATTACTTCTTCTGCAAGCATGCGATAACTTTCAGCACCTGTCGAACGTGAATCATACAGATTAATGGGCAATCCGTGGCTTGGAGCCTCTGCCAGACGTACATTTCTCGGAATTATCGTCTTATAAATCATTTGCTGAAGGTTATCCTTTACATTTTCTACCACTTGCAAAGAAAGATTTGTTCTTGCATCATACATGGTAAAGACAACACCCTCAATTACCAGATCTTCATTCAACCGATCGTGTACCAGATCAATCGTATGCATAAGCTGTGCCAGCCCCTCCAGAGCATAATATTCACATTGAATAGGCACTAAAACAGATTTAGCCGTAGTCATTGCATTAATTGTAAGCAAATTTAACGATGGAGGGCAGTCAATAATGATAAAATCATAGTTATTTTTGATATTTTTCATGGCATTACTCAAGATATACTCTTTTTCATCCATTCCAATAAGTTCTATTTCTGCTCCTGCCAGATTAACATTTGATGGAATAATGCTCAAATTACTAATAGGAAGCTCAATAATACAATCTTCAGCTGAACATTCCCCCAAAATCAGCTCATACACTGTATTTTCCAGATCATCCTTATCCACACCAAGTCCACTGGTGGTATTCCCCTGCGGATCCATATCAATGGTCAAGACTTTCTTCCCGGCCTCTGCCAGACACGCAGACAAATTGATCGCTGTAGTGGATTTTCCTACTCCACCCTTCTGATTTGCTATTGCGATTATTCGATCCACTTTATACTCCTTTTCCTCTAATGTTGATTATTTCTGTTCAGTAGTTTCACAGATACGATTCAAAAACTATGATATCGGCTACGCCCATAGAGTTTACTCGCACCTGAATCATATTCTTACAGACTTATCTGCAAGTGATTCGACCTATTCTGAACAGACTAATAATCTTATTCTGTATCATTTTAAATTTGTCATGTTTTCAGTATAGCACCATAGAAATGCAATATCTACTTAAAAATAGGTTTTTCACTATTTTTGAGACAATTGTAGAATTAAAATGTTTCACGTGAAACATTTTTGGTTTGTTTCACAGTTTCTTTTGCGCGATTTTATTCATTATTTTAACACTGTTTAATCATGAAATCAAAATATCGTGTGATTTTATCTCATTTTGTAATATCACGAGTTTTTTTCACATGTTATGAAATTTTGTGTTATAGTTATTTATATTGTAATATTAGTTTAAGACATACATATATATTCAAAA
>JAEDFR010000241.1 GCA_016297945.1 Lachnospiraceae bacterium
TGTTTATGAAAGAGGAAGAACGTGTTGGTGTTGATATGGTTTTGAAAGATGGCAACTTAATTACCAATGTGTTTAATCGTCTGATTCGTACCTGTTTTTATGCAATTCAGAACAATTGTGATGGTAGAATTCCTGAGGGAGAAGTGAGCGAGGAAATAAAGATTATGGCTGAAAAAGCGGTACTTGACTATGAGCGCCATATGTATAACCATGAGTTCCATCGGATTTCATATGTTTTGGATGATTTTATACGGTCAGTAAACAAGCACTGGGTAAATAACGTAAAGATTGCTGATACAACAGGTGATGTGGAGTATAGAAAGCAGCTTATTTCAGATTGCTTTTATGCTTGTAAGATTATGGCAATTTTAGTTCATCCAATTGCACCGGAAGGATGTGAAATGTTTAGAGAATATCTGAATGTGGGAGAAGAATTGTGGGATTGGAATCATATTTTTGAGCCTATTTCATTTTATGTTGGAGATGTGGAGAAACATAAATTGAAGTATCTGGAACCAAGAGTGGATTTCTTTAAGAAACATGATTGCCAGTTGGCGGCAATGTAGTTTTTGCGATTTTAATCCACAAAAACATGCAACTTTACAACAAAGACTGGACAATCAGGGAATGCGGAATTGGTTGACAAAGGAGTGCCGCATGTTAGAATAGAAACAAAGTAGATGACAAAGAAAATGAATTGTGTTCCGGAAAATCCATTCAATGAAAATGTTTGAATATGTGTGGGCTTTGTAAAGTGGAGGTAGGTCTATGGCATTAAAATATAATATTAGTTATGAAGTAGCATCTACAATTTTTTTGGTTATCCTGCTTTGTTTTTTTAAATTGCAGTACGATACAAATTCCAGACTGAATAATGAATTTAGAAAACTAATATGGTTTGGATTAATTGCAACGATATTGGACGTGATAACAGCCATTACCATCAGTTATGCAAGTGTGATTCCGGCAGGAGTGAATACTATACTGAATACTGTGTATTTCATGTCTGTTGCGATATTAGGATATCAGCTTGTATACTATAATTACCTTTATGTGTACAAAAATACCAAGACCAGTAAGATTATTCGATTTAATCAGATTGTAGTTGGTTTATTTGCTGTATTTCTGATTATTAACGTATTTAGCGGAATCGCATTTTCTTTTAGTGAAGATGGGGAGTATGTGAAGGGACCTGCACATTGGGTTGTCTATATTTCTGCAGCTTATTTTGTCCTTTGTTCTTCAGTGATCGTGATTTGCAATTTGGGAAAATTTCGGATATGGCAGAGAATTTCTATTTCTTCCTTTGTGTTGCTTCAGGTTTCCGGCATAGTTCTTCAGATGGTGTTTTTCCCGGATACCCTTCTGGCACTTTTTATGAGTGCCCTGGGAGTTATGATGATACTCTTTACGGTGGAGACACCTGATTATCAGAAGCTTGTAATTACAATTGATGAATTGAGCGCAACGAAGAAAATGGCAGAGGCGGCAAAGGAGGAGGCAGAAAAAGCTAAAGAGATTGCGCAGCAGGCGAATCGTGCAAAGTCAGACTTTTTGGCTAATATGAGTCATGAAATACGAACACCGATTAATGCGGTGTTGGGTATGGATGAGATGATTTTAAAGGAGAGCACCAACCCGCAGATATCGGAGTACGCTTTAAATATCAAACAGGCAGGAAGTATGTTACTTTCTCTGATAAATGATATACTTGATTTTTCTAAAATAGAGAGCGGCAAGATGGATGTTGTTCCGGTTGACTATGATTTTGGAATTTTACTGGGTGATACGATAGATATGATTCGGTCCAAAGCAGAAAATAAAAATCTGCAGATTGAATTAAGCATTGAATCCGGTACTCCGGTGCATCTGCATGGAGATGAAGTAAGGATCAGACAGATTATTACCAATATTTTTACAAATGCTGTTAAATACACACCGGAGGGAAAAATAACACTTACGGTATCCGGAAAGAAAGTCTCAGAGAAAGCGGTACAATTGTAT
>JAEDFR010000086.1 GCA_016297945.1 Lachnospiraceae bacterium
AGGTGGCTTTTATCATGATGGTAGTACGTAAGATTTCATTAGGACCCGTTGAAGCAAGAGAATTGGTTCAGATTGCATCGAAATGCGATTTTGATATCGATATCTCTTACAATCGTTACACAGTAGATGCAAAATCTATTTTAGGTGTGCTTGCTCTTGATTTTTCCCGGGTTCTGACTATTTCATATAATGGAACCGATGAAAGATTAGAAGCATTTCTTTCCAATTATGCGATTGCCAGTTAATGGATGCTGCATCGGTTGACAATTGCGATTGGGATAAAAGATGCATTAATTAAGAAAGAATGTAAAAGTAATTGAATATTTTAGCGAAAATGGCGGGAATAACAGATTCCCGCCATTTTCTTTGCTGTCTATGGATTGTTGGTTGTGCTAAAGGCAGGTAAGTGGTACACTTCATATATGGGCAAACAATTGTTCTGATTTGTGATAACTAACAGTTTTATTTGAAAGGATTATTCGTTTTGGAAATACAGATTTCAGTCCGCGCATTTGTTGAGTTTCTGATGCGTAGCGGTGATATTGACAATCGAAGAAGTGTCGGAAGCGAAGATGCGATGGCTGAGGGCGCGCGTATTCATCGCATGATCCAGCGCAGGATGGGCGGAGAGTACCATTCAGAAGTATCCCTTTCCCATACCGTACAGCTTGCGGATTATGCCATTGTGATAGAAGGGCGCGCAGATGGAATTATTGATCGCCAAAATGGGGATATGGTTGTGGTAGATGAAATCAAAACCACATACCGGGAACTAAAAAGGATTAAAGCGCCGGAACCGGTTCATCTTGCCCAGGCGCAATGCTATGCCTATATTTATGCACTGCAAAATGAATTGTCGCAGATTGGTGTCCGCATGACCTACTGCAACATTGAAACAGAGGAAATCAAGTACTTTCATGAAAATTATACGTTTTCTCAGTTAGAAAAATGGTTTCTTCATATGATTGATTTGTATCGGAAATGGTCTGATTTTGAGTATGAATGGAAAATAAAACGTCGGGAAAGCATCCGTGAACTGTCATTCCCGTTTGAATACCGCACAGGGCAAAAACAATTGGTCGGTTATGTGTATCAGACGATAAATGAGCATAAAAAGCTGTTTATTGAGGCCCCTACCGGTGTTGGCAAGACGATTTCGACGATTTATCCTTCTGTGAAAGCGGTCGGAGAAGGAAAAGCGGAGAAGATATTTTATCTGACGGCAAAAACCATTACCGGAAGCGTGGCAAGAGAAACGTTTTCACTTTTACGTGAACAGGGTTTTTGTTTTAAGACGGTTACTGTTACGGCAAAAGAAAAAATGTGTCCGCTTGAGGAATGTGTATGCAATCCATTAGCCTGCCCTTATGCAAAGGGGCATTATGACCGCATCAATGATGCTGTTTATGATTTGCTGACAAAAGAAGATGAATTTGACAGAGAGACCATCCTGGAATATGCGCTGCAACATGAAGTATGTCCTTTTGAGATGTGTCTTGATATGAGTTTGTTTTCGGATGGTATTATTTGCGATTACAACTATTTATTTGATCCGTATGCCTATTTGAGGCGCTTTTTTGCAGATGGACTGGGCGGTTTGTATCTGTTTTTGATTGATGAGGCACATAATCTTGTGGAGCGTGGCAGAAATATGTATTCTGCAGTTTTAGTAAAAGAGGATTTCCTTCGTTTTTGTGCAGATGTCAAAGAAATATCGCCGTATATTGCCAGATTATCCGAAAAGTGTAATAAGGAAATGCTGGCTTTGAAAAAAGAGTGTGAGCATTACAGGGTATTATCCGGATGCGCAAAATTTATCAATGCGTGTAATAAGCTGCATGGTGCTATTAATCAATATTTAGAAGATCACGATGAAAGCCCGATCAGGCAGATTTTGTTGGATTTCTATTTTGAAATCGGTCATTTTTTGGATACCTATGACCGGATGAATGAAGAACACTATGTGACTTATACCGGTTATAATGAAGAAGATTGTTTCTTTATTAAAGAGTTTTGCGTGGACCCATCCGAAGAATTGAAAAAATGCATGGACAAAGGTGTGGCTTCCGTGTTATTTTCGGCCACTTTTTTGCCAATTCAGTATTACAAAAACCTATTAGGCGGAGAAGATTGTGATTATGAGGTTTATGCAAAGAGTACGTTTTCACCGGAACGCCAGATACAGCTGATTGGCCGGGAGGTTACCAGTAAATATACCAGGCGGAATGAAGCAGAGTATGAAAATATTGCAAGATACATTCATGCAGTGATTGATGCAAAAGATGGTAATTATATGGTCTTTTTTCCGTCCCATGCTTTTTTGGAGCAGGTCTATGAAGCTTTTATGAATTTATACGGTCAAGAAGAGCATGTGAGAATCTTGCGGCAGAAGTCCCGGATGAGTGAAGCAGAGAGAGAAGATTTTCTGAAATTCTTTTCTTATAGTGAAGCGCCTGACTTTGAAGGGAAAATCAATATGGAAATCGCTTTTGAAGAAGTCCCTGAAAAAAGCGCTGGAAATGGCGAAAATTCAAGCTTTTTTGATCAGATTTCTATGCGAATTGAAAATGAAAATGACGATATGGGAGACGGAAAGGTACAAATCGTTGAAAAAACTCTCTCATATGAGAATACAGAGCTGAATTTTTCCGGTCATATAACCGATTGTGAACCGTTTTTGGAAGATGCGTCAAAAGTGCTTTTGGGATTTTGTGTTCAGGGCGGTATTTTTTCAGAGGGAATTGACTTGAAGCACGATTCGTTGATTGGGGTGATTATCGTTGGAACCGGATTGCCACAGGTGGGACCGGAACGGGAAATTTTAAAGCAGCATTTTGACAGCATGGGACAGGACGGTTTTGATTATGCGTACAAATATCCCGGTATGAACAAGGTTCTGCAGGCTGCCGGACGAGTTATCCGGACCAAAGATGATGCCGGAATTATTGCTCTTTTGGATGAACGTTTTCTACAGGCAGGTTATAAAAAAATGTTTCCGGCAGAGTGGAAACACGTGAAATCGGTTGGAATTTCCGAGATGTATCTTTATGCAAAAAACTTTTGGGAAGAGTTATAGTTTGAGTTATTGCTTGAGCGATAATTTGAGTGATGTATTATGTAGAAAAAATAGCGACCGTAGGGTCGTTATTTTTATGGAATTCAGAAAACTGTTTTTTGCATTTGCAAAGAAAAAAATCATTATAAAATACTATATGTTATTGTGGCTGTTTGGCACCTGAAAATGATGATAACGGATAAAGATAACGAATGATATGGTTTACATAATGGTTTTTGACGATGGAATGAGACAAAAAGTAAGAAAAGAATTAATAATGCATAAATAGATTAAAAATGACAATATTCTTGCAATTATTTGGCTGCAAAAAATTGGGTGAATAAAAAAAGAAATACTTGAATATTGCTGGAAATAGTGGATAATAGTAAAAATAGATGGCGTTATGTAATATTTTGCAAGTTTTCTATCATAATATTTTGCAAGATTTTATTCTTGCGTGGTGCAATAAATGATGAGGAACGGAAAATTATGTAAACAAAAAGGTGGGGTAAAAAACAGATGTATTTTAAATTGAATTCAAAACATTTTAATAGCTAACGTTTTCTTACACCGTCAAGAAGATGGAAGTGCTTCTCTTCGTGGCTTGTTGATATGCTGTTTTTATTGAATGAAAGACGAAGTACAAGGTGGCAGATATATAGATATATGTATATCGGGAGCACAAATCCGAAAAGGAATAATGAAAAAGATAAATAATTTGAAAATATTGTCAGAAATGAGTGTCTCAGTGCGAAAATATTTATAGATATAAAAAGATATCAAAACTATGGATGATATAAATGTTATATTTCCAATTTTGTATGTATATGGTACAATTAATACAAAATATTGTGATGACATATCCTGATTGTAAATGTGCCATTATATGATTGGAAAAAACATGAGGAGAAATTCTATGGCGGAGAAAAAGCCTGTAATCCGGGTGAAAGATTTATATAAGGTATATAAAGTCGGCGATACAAAAGTCAGAGCATTGAACGGTGTGAGTTTTGACATTTACCGGGGGGAGTTTTGTGCGATTGTGGGAGCATCCGGATCCGGAAAGTCTACATTATTGAATATGCTGGCCGGGCTGGAAAAACCGACGAAGGGCGAGATTGTGATTGCCGGTGAACATATGGAAACAAAGAGTGAAAATGCTTTGGTGGCATTCAGACGCAATCATATTGGTTTTATTTTTCAGTCGTTTAACCTTCTGCCTACCATGACGGCGGTGGAAAATATTGCCTTACCTCTGACTTTCCAGGGAATGGATAAAGAAAAGAGAACAAAGCTTGCGAAGCAGGCAATCAAAATGGTTGGACTTCAAAAGTACAGTCGGCATAAACCGACACAGATGTCTGGTGGACAGCAACAACGAATTGGTGTTGCACGCGCGTTGGTTGTAAATCCTGAAATCATCTTTGCGGATGAACCAACCGGAAATCTGGATTCGAAGACATCGGAGGAAATCATGGGGCTGATGCGAAAAGTTGTTGTGGAAAACAATCAGACGCTGATTATGGTAACACATGACAATCATTTGGCAGAATATGCAGACCGGATTTTTCATATCAAAGATGGAAAGATTTTGAAAATCGAAGACAAAAGGTTGACAAGGAAAACCGGTACATAGAGGCAAATGCTGGAAAACGTGAAGCAGATTAGAAATGGTTTTAACAGAATATAAAAGTAGAGGATAAAAGATATGAAGAAGATTAAAATATACTTTAACAAAGTGAGAAGAAAGGCTGTTTTGCTGATGGTTATGCTCTTGATGGCATGCGGGGGCTTTATGGTGCAGGGGGCACAGACGGACGTGTTTGCAAACACGTTGAGTGGTAATGATATTGATACAACTCCAATCAGCACAAGTGACTTTATCATGGTTGGTGGTGACTGGGTAACACCCACGGCGGTTCATGGCCGGACGGTTAATGTTGTGCTTCCCGTTGTCAATATGTCGGTAACCAATTTGACTAATGTGATTGTGACACCGGTCATTGCTTCTGATACAAAAGAGTGGCCTTTTGAAATCCAGACGAGTGGTTATACGCAGACTATTCCGGATTTGCCCGGTAAAGGTAACGGACAGAATGATATGGATCGCCGCAGGGAGCTGACATGGACATTCCAGACCAGAGAGGATGTGTTAAACGGTTATTATAAAATTCCTTTTAATGTTATCTACTATAGTGGAACATCCTATGAAACCGTAACCATTACAACGTGGGTTAAAGCTATCGGTGCTCCCGGCAGC
Source organism: Lachnospiraceae bacterium (assembly GCA_016297945.1). Lineage (GTDB taxonomy): Bacteria > Bacillota > Clostridia > Lachnospirales > Lachnospiraceae > UBA2882. The sequence continues at coordinate 5,316 of JAEDFR010000086.1, forward strand.
GGACAGCTTTCTAACGGAGGTTCTGCGTTATCTACACCTCGTGTTATCATCACCGGATTTGATACGGTGCCGAGCAAAGTGTGTGCAGGAGATACCTTTACCCTGACACTTCATTTAAAAAACACATCAAAAAGAACGGCTGTTTCTAATATGCAGGTAGATTTGTCGGCGCCTTCCGCCGGCACAGATACCGCATCTACTTATGAAGCGTTTTTGCCGACCAGTGGTTCTAATACATTATATGTCGAACGGATTGGCGCGGATGCGACAGCGGATGTTTCGATTGAAATGACCGCGAAAGCAGATTTATCACAAAAGCCGTACGCCATAGCAGTCAATATGTCCTATGAAGATTCAGATTATGCTGCATTTACAGCAAAAGCGGATGTTTCGATTCCGGTTAATCAGGATGCGCGTTTCGATATCAGTACCATGGAAATTATGCCGACGGAGATTCCGGTGGGTGGACAGAGTAATGTGATGTTTAGCATCTATAATACAGGAAAGACAATACTTTATAATGTACAGGTGAAATTCGAAGGAGATTCGATCTCTGGTGGCAGTTGTTTTGTCGGAAAGATTGATCCGGGTGGAACAGGTAATGTAGACACAATGGTTGAAGGAGTTGCGGCAACTGCAGATGATGGTATGGTAAAGGCTGTGGTTACATATGAAGATGAATCCGGAAACGCTTTCACACACGAAGAAATGTTTACACTATATGTATATGAAGAAAGCTTTGATAAAGGGATGATGTATGAAGACTTCGATATGGAAGAAGAAAGCGGAAAGTCGCATACGGGATTGATTGTCGGTATTATTATTGTACTTGTCATTGTTGCAATCGTAACAGCAGTTATTTTGTTTAAGAGACGGAAACGAAAGAAAGAGCAACAGGAGTTAGAAGAAGAACTATTGGATGATGACGTTGTGTTGGAAGAAGCAACCGATAGTGCTACGGATGCTGACAATGAGGATTCGCAGTCGCAGAAACCAAACAATGATTCTGTGGTTCGTGAGGATGAGGCAAAAACGGACTCAGAATCGGAAGAATAAAAGCCGGTTATAGGAGAAGCAGTATGAAGTTTCGGGATTTATTACGGCTTAGTACAAGCAATCTGTTTAAAAGAAAACTACGGACCGTTCTTACAATACTGGGGGTTACCATCGGTGTGGCTTCGATTGTGGTCATGGTTTCTTTGGGACTGGGACTGAGCCGGTCAGTCACTGAGGAAATGTCGAATTACGGAAGTCTGACCAGTGTGGAAGTCAGGGATGCCTCAAATGGCTATTACTATATGGGAGAAGACAATCAGGATGTTGATGAAAATAAGCATCTGGACGACGATGCCATTGAAGAACTGAAGGCATTGCCCAATGTTGTTGATGTGATTCCCATGATTTCCATAGATGTAATGATTAAAAGCGGTGGGTATGAAGGTAATTATATTACTCTGTATGGTGTGCCTGACGGATATCTGGAAAGTCAGAATGTGGAGCTTGCATCCGGAACATATCCGTCTGAAAATGGTGGTGTGCCTACAATTTTGTATGGCAATATGATTTTGTCCCAGATGTATAACGGAAAGACACAGAGCGGGTACTGGTATGATGGTGTCATGGCTGATGTGGATCTTATGAATGACCCGATTACTTTTATTTTGGATCAGGATGCTTACTGGCAGTATCAGGCGGGCGGCACCGGAGAGGATGGAACGGTACCGCAAATGCCGAAAAAGCATTTGTTTGAAACCAGCGGTGTCATTGCAGGCGGACCGGATGAATATAATTCCTATAGTTACTATATGTATTGCAATATTGATGATTTAAAAGCGGTTTTAAAACGGGATTTCAAGAATAAAGCCATTCCGGGACAACCCACTACAAAAAGTGGTAAGCCATATAAACAGCTGTATTATAGTCAGTTAAAAGTTATGACGGATACCATGGATCATGTATCGGATCTGCAGAAAGAAATCAGCAGTATGGGCTACAATGCTTCCAGTGATGCGGAGTGGATTTCGCAGCAGCAAAAAACCATGGGCTATATCCAGCTTGTGCTCGGAGGCATTGGTGCGGTTTCTTTGTTAGTTGCGGCTATCGGCATTGCCAATACCATGATGATGTCCATTTATGAGAGAACGAAAGAAATCGGTATCATGAAAGTGCTTGGATGCGATATGCGTAATATTCAGGGAATGTTTCTGATAGAGGCCGGTTTTATCGGCTTAATCGGTGGAATTACTGGACTTGCCATCAGTTATGGGTTATCAGTGACTGTTAATTTTCTGGTTGCCAATATGGCCGGTGATATGGGAATTAGCGGCGGTATTTCTTATATTCCTTTGTGGCTGGCGCTTATGTCTTTGGTTTTTGCGGTTTTTGTGGGAATGTTAGCAGGTTTCTTCCCTTCTCTTCGCGCAATGAAACTCAGCCCTCTTGCGGCAATTCGAAATGAATAAACTAATCCGGCAGTTTGATTATTTGCCTTTTTGTTCGCTTATGCCGCTAAGATAGGTGCAAAACCTCGTAAAATCCGGCGGGTAAAGATATATATTGGGAACACTAATCAGAAAAGTGATAAAATAATTTGCAAATTTGTAGTTTTTTTATAGAACATTTTCAGTCTTTATGGTATACTTTATTTAGTATTTCGGTATTATTTTTTGATACAAAAATCAGAAGTACCAGGGGATACAAATATTGGATATAGGGGCGAAGAAAAATGCAGGATAAAGGAATGGACGTAGCAAGAAAGGCTGCAGAGGAAGCAGCAAGAAAGGCAGCAGCGGCAGCAGCTATGAAAGCAGCAGCAGAAGCAGGAGGAGATGAAGCTGCACAAAGACAGGCAAAGCAGGCAAGAGAAGCACTTGCAAAAGCAAAACAGGAACAGCATCAGGCACAGCAACAGGTTCAAAATGCTGCTGATAGTGGAAATAGAGCCGAATCCGCAGAAGAAGCAAAACGTCAGTCAACAGAAATAGCCGCAAAGAAGAGAGCTGTTGATTTGTCGCAAAAGGTCGCAGAAGAAGTTGCAAGACAGGCAGCTCACGAGGCTGTTGAGAAAGTCTCGAGTGAAAAAGATGCAGCACGCAAGGTGATGGAAGAAGAAACCATTCGTAAGGCTATTACCGATTCGACGAAGCAACTGGCAGAGGAAGTTGCAAAGCGTGTGGCAGATGAAAATAACGCAAAGGTTGCGGAAACGGTTAAAAAGTGTGATGAGATAGTACAGAAGGCAAAAGCTGATGCAAAAGAAAAGGCAGAAGCTGAAGCTAAGACACAGCTTGCCGATATGCTGATTAAGGCACAGGATGAGTGTGAAAAGGCCCTCCAGGAGCTTATGGCAAAAACCGAAGAGGCTGCCAATAAGAAATGTGAAGAAAGTAAAGCAAATGCAAAGAAAGCTTTAGAGACATCTGAGGCTGATGCAAAGAAGAAATTAGAAGAAACCCAGACTACAGCCAAGAAAAAATACGAAGAAATTTTGGCAGAGGCTAAAAAGAATTATGAAGAAACACTCGCTTCTTCTCAAAAGGAATGCGAAAATACCATTGCTGAAAGTCGTGAGAAATGTGCAGAGGCTTCGAAAAATGCTGATGACACAGCAAAATCAACCATTGATGCAACAAGGGCAAAAGCAGAAGCAGAAGGAAAAGCAAAAGTTCTTGCTTTAAAGACAAAGGCTGAAGGCGAATCCAATGCGGCTATTGCAGATAAGGTAAAAGCAGCAGAGGAAGTTGCAAAGGTAAAGGCATCTGAAGAAATTCGTAAGGTTGAAATGGAAGCTGCCAACCGTGTTGAAGAAGTTGTGAAAAGCGAGATTGTCAAAAAAGCAATTGCTGATGCTGTTGACGCAATGGAACAGATTGAAGCTGATAAAGCCAGAAAGGCAGAAGAAGAGAGACTTCGTCAGGAAGCAGAAGCTGAGCGCTTAAGAAAAGAAGCAGAAGCAAAAGCAAAAGCAGAGGCAGAAGAAGAAGCTCGTCGTGTGGAAGCAGAACGTTTAAGAAAAGAAGCAGAAGCAAAGGCAAAGGCAGAAGCAGCGGAAAAACAGCGCAAAGCTGCAGAAGCTCTTGCATTCAGACAGATTCAGGAAGAAGAAAGAAGAAAAGCGGAAAAGGTCGGAGTTACATATACCCAGCCGGGATTTACATCAACTCAGCCAGGACCGACATCAACCCAGCAGGGACCTACATCAACACAACCTGGACCGACATCAACTCAGCCCGGTGCAATGTCAACCCAGTCCGGCAAACCTACTATTACGATGCCCGGCGGTGGCGGAAAACTCTCCTTTGCTGAGTTTGAACAGGCTGCTAAAAAGCTTAAGATTTTGTTAGATAATGGTATTATTTCTCAGGAAGAATTTGCTGCAGAGAAACAAAATCTGGTTGCCAATATGGAGATTTAGGTTTCAATTTTCACTATTCATCAAAAGTATTTTATTTTAAACTATTAACAAGGAATCTTACGGGGTTCCTTGTTTTTTTGTGTTCACCCTTTTCGGATTTGTGTTCCTGAAAGGGATATGCTGGAAGTGCGATATATGGAGTTTGTAGACCGATTATGCAGACGCTCTGCCACGTTTCTCACAAAGTTCGCAATC
>JAEDFR010000087.1 GCA_016297945.1 Lachnospiraceae bacterium
AATTTTCTCTTGGAATTTTTCAGGGTTGCATTGCTGTTTAGTTTTCAAGGTTCTGTGCGTTCTCTCGACGCGCAACGATGTTATATTATCACTATCGTTTTCTTTCGTCAAGCACTTTTTTTAACTTTTTTTCATTTTTTCAACTTTTTTCATTTTTATCTTTTTCTTTTGGGAATTTGCTATGATAACCGCGATACTTTCGTCATACTCAGGCACTGTTCATTACCCAATCAGCACCCTTTTCCCTTCAAAAGCAAAACCATAGCTACGAATATGCTCTGCCGGTATCCCTTGTGCAACAAGCCGTGCGTCATACTGTTTCTCATGGATTTGACTTAAAGCCGCCTTTACAGTGTCCTCCAGGCTGCTCTCCCTTTTTGAATTCATGACCTTAAACTCCAAAATAATGGCATCATCCACTTCCGGTTTCTTAGGTTCTAGGATGACATCATACCTGCCAAAACCACTCTCTCGATTAGAGGTAATGACATATCTGTCCTGCAAATTTACAATCAATCCTAAAACAAATCCGTGATAAAAGCGCTCCGGCTCCTCTCCGGATGCTCTCTTTCCGGTATCAAAATAGCTAAATGTATTCAAGGTAACACGATTCATATATTCATTCATTGCTTCTAAATCTCCCTGCAGCAATGCCTTTTCAAAATCGTTATAATCTCCCTTTACTTCCATAAACCAGCTGCGCACCATACCATCAAACATACGCTCCACTTCATAATTGGTCAGTGCCAGCTCATACATCTGCTCTTGCCCGGGTGCAAGCAGCTCCATCCGGTCATAGGAAAGCACTTTTAAATAACCGCTTGCCAAAAGAAGGCTCCAGACAGCATCCTCGTTATGGTCGAGCTGATTGTACACAATCTGCTCATCAATGGGTGTCCGAATGATTTCTCCCCGCAACAACATCTCGAACTGTGCTTTCACATTTCGATTACCTTCCCGGATTAACTTTCCCACCAGACTGTTGGAGCTGGTGTTGGCCCAGTAAGTAGTAAACTGTCCCTTATCTAAAAAATTTAAGATAGACCATGGATTATAGATATCCTTATGACTACCAAAGATAAATCCATCATACCAACGCTTGACCTCATCCTTTTGATCTCCCATACCGCACTCTTCCAATGCGGCAAATACTTCCTCCTCCGTAAAGCCAAAAGATGTGGCATATTTATCGGAAGTGGTTGTTACTACTTCCGGATTATTCAAATCAGAAAAAATGGATTCTTTGCTGACTCTTGTAATCCCCGTCATGATACCCCGTTCCAGCCATGGATTGGTCTTGAATGTGGAGTTGAACAGACTTCTGGTAAATGCCACCAGATCATCCCAAAATCCTTCTATATATGCTTCCTGCATGGGAGTATCATATTCATCTAATAGAATAATTACTTTTTTTCCATAGTATAGATATAAAAACTTCGACAGGTAATGAATGGCCATAGTTGCATCCACATCATCCATATCCACAGAAACCCGTCGAAAGAATTCTCTGTCTCCCTCTTCAAGAGCCGGGCAGTCCAGCAAGAAAGAATTTCTTGCATACATTTCAGCAATCATCTGGCAAATCTTTTTTCGGGTAGAGCGGTAATTCCTTTCCTTCACATTGGCAAAGGACAGGCTAATAACCGGATAGGTTCCTTGAATCTGTCTATATTTCTCATCCTGCCAGATAGACAACCCCTCGAACAGTTCCTTTCGTTCCTTATAATCCACAGAAAAAAACTGCTCCACCATACTCATATTGAGGGTCTTACCAAAACGACGTGGACGATTGATTAGCGTCACACTGTCATTGCTCTCCCACCATTCTTTTATAAAATTTGTTTTATCTACATAAAAACATTTTTTTTCTATCAATTCATCAAACTGCTGTATTCCGATTGCTACATTTCTTGCCATCCTGACACCTCCATTGGAGTCCAATTAAAGAAAAACCACTATACTAAGCTTTTCCTTAGTATAGCGGTTTTTTGTATAAATTACAATTCTTATCCGTTTCATTCCTTTACAGTCTTCACAGATACGCAGATTTTTTCTGTAGCACAGAGACTATTTCAGGTTCTTTCTGCCTTTTTTTATTATGAATACAATTATGGATACAACTTCGTTTTTAATGTCTGATTGTTGCACTTTATATAAAGATTCAACGCATTGACATCAACACAGTCTTCTTCTTTTAATTCCATTAGTAACACGGTATCAATACATTCGCCGGGCTGAAGTTCTCCGTTAAATACGGAAAAATCTTCCGTAAACAAGGTTGACATGATACTGTGATAATCTCCGTCATTGAAAGAAACCTTAAAACGGGCATTTGTCGAAAAAACATCGACTGTTCTTACTTCCGCAGTCTGATTAGAAAGGCCAAGATGAACAACAGACAGTTTACAGCCTTCTGTTGCGGTAGTTGCAAAATATAAGTCTTCACCGTCTTTAGGGTACTGATCAAAATATTCTACGCCATTATAAGAAATCGATATACCGTCTAAGCCCAAAAACTCTGCCGGATCCACATAGGTAACGGTTTCGACACTACTTTGTCCCTCTGATTCTTTCGCCTGCTGCTCCTCCTGCTTTTTGGCTTCCTTTTCTGCTTCTAAAGCAGCCAAACGATCAGCTTCCTCCTGAATTTGCTTTTGCATCTGTTCTTCTTTTTCTAGCTGCTCCTGATTGAGCAATTTGGTCTGGTAATTGGCATCGTACTTTAATAACAGCGTAGCGGCATAATTAGACACCATCGCACTTTCTTCTTCGGACATCTCGGGGATTTCATTACCGCAACCGATCATAATAAATATGAAAATACAAATTATAAAAAGAAAACAAAACCGCTTTCTCATAGGTTCCTCCGTTTCGGCTAATGCCTTTTATGAATAATTCATTTTATCATTATTTCACCGGCAATTCAAACCAAAATTCCACACCGTTATCATAATTGCAAACGCCGTATTCCTGATGAATGGAATCCATAATTGCCTTTACAATCGATAACCCAACTCCACTGCCACCATATTCCCGCGTTCTTGCCTTATCTACCTTATAAAACTTTTCAAATAGATGCGGCAGCGCATCTTCCGGAATCCGCTCACCGGTATTAAATACAGAAACACGGACAACATCTTCTTTTTCCACAACATCAATCCGAATTTCATTTTCGTTGGCAAGGTGATTTAAGGCGTTGGAAAAATAATTCATCAAAACCTCTTCTACCATAAACTCATCACTCCAGACATAGATAGGATGAGACGGCGAAACCATCACTTTGGCATTGTGCTGTTTAATCAGAATATCGGAATTGGAAATGTAATTCTCAATCAGCTCACAAACATCAAAACGCTCCATATTGACCACATCATTGCCAAATTCCAGTTGGTTTAAGGTAAGCAGCTTTTTAACCATATCATTCATTTTATTGGATTCATCGATAATGACATCACAATAAAAATCTCTGCTGGCAGGGTCTTCATCATTGATTTCTTCCTTTAAGCCTTCCGCATATCCCATAATTAAGGCAAGCGGTGTTTTTAATTCATGTGAGACATTGGATAAAAATTCCCGTCGCATTTCATCAATTTGTTCTTTTTTCTCAATATCTTTTTGCAATTCATTATTGGCAGTCTTTAGCTCCGAAATCGTTTTTTCCAGCTTATCGGATAACGCATTCATATGCTGGCCGAGAACACCGATTTCATTCTTTTCATTCCCGTCATAATGCACTTCAAAATCCAATTGTGCCATACGTTTGGATATTTCGGTCAGAGACAGTATGGGGTTGGTAATTCGTTTCGTAATAATCATAATGACAATGGCACTGATAATAATCGCAAAAATGCATGCATAAGCAAAAAAACGATTGGATATCGAAACACTGTCGTGAATACTCTGAACAAGCGAACGTGTCATAAATAAATTCCCATTATCCAGAGTTCCCCACATCTGGATAAAGCTCAATTCACTTTGCGGCATACGCGCAATTTCCAAAACATAGTGTTCATTCTCTTTTAAAATTTTATGGTCCTGATACTTGTTTGAAAAAACGCGGTCCAATAATGCTCTCAACAGCACATCCGATTCCGAACCGGCAGATTGTATCAATTTGGAATCCGCATCAATGACAATCACATTAATATTATAAATTGCGCTAATCTGCTGTAATTCTTCCTCAAAATCTTCACTTTGGATACTTCCATTTGAAGATGCCGTATTGATGATCTGGTAAGACTTCAACAAAACCTGCTGTTTATTATAAATGTAATAACGTTCCAGAAACGTACTGTTTAAAAACAGGCAAAGAAGTAAGGTGCCTGCCATAATAATCAAAAATGCCGATAAAATCTGTTTTCGAATCGAATGCTTCATAAGCATGCTCCATTTCATGAATTAAAAAAAGATTCCCTTAATAAATATTTCCAATCCGATCAAAATCAAAATCACACCACCTAAAATTCCGGCGCGATCCGCAAATCTCGTTCCAAATATTTTCCCAATTTCTAAACCTGCCATACATATGATGAAAGTCACACCGGCAATGATCAAAGCGCATACAAATGCCATGAGCAATCCATATCCGGTAATCGTAAATCCGACGGACAAGGCGTCAATCGAAGTGGCAATTCCCTGCATAATCAAAACAGAAAAAGAAAGTTTTTCAGCATTTTCCTCATCTCCATCCCCTTTGATGGATTCCCACAGCATCTTGCCACCGATATAAAGAAGCAAAAACAAAGCAATCCAGGGTATCAGTTTCTCAAAGGATTGGAAAATCTGAACAAAGGAATGCACACAAACCCAGCCAATCATGGGCATGAGAAACTGAAAAAATGCATAAACGCCTGCAATTAAGCACATTCTTTTGGCTTTCATCCGGTTTTCATGCAAGCCGTTTGCCAAAGACACCGAAAATGCATCCATGGCAAGTCCAACTCCCAATAACACACTGTTAAAATAAAAGAAAAAATCCCAGTCCATGATCTGTTCCTCGTTTCCTGTTTTGTTGATAGAAAAAGAATCGATAAAAAAAGACTCAAAACAGCACAAAAAGCACTGTCTTAAGTCTCACCATTTAAAATACTACCGGGCTATCAGCCAGTATGTCGATAGTACTATACATGTAAAATGTACCGATTACTCCCTCTTGACGAAGATAACTATAGCATTTTTCGTGCATCATATCAAGGAATTTGTTTTTATTCGAATTTATATCCTAAGCCCCATATCGTCTGTATATGCTCTCCGCTGCTTCCCATTTTGCTGCGCAGTTTTTTGACATGTGTGTCAATGGTACGGGCATCCCCGAAGTAATCGTAATTCCAAACATGATTTAAGATTACTTCTCTGGATAGAGCAATACCCTTATTTTCCATAAAGTAGGTGAGCAATTCAAATTCTTTGAAACTCAAATCAATCGATTGTCCATCAACAGTAACGATATGTGCAACCTTATCCAATCGAATACCGGCATACTCTAAAATATTCTCTTCCACAGCGCCCGGATTGCTTCTGCGAAGCACGGCTTCCACCCTGGCAACCAAAATCTTGGGGCTGAACGGTTTTACGATGTACTCATCAACCCCAAGCTCAAATCCTTTTAATTCATCTTTTTCATCTGCCTTGGCCGTCAGCATAATAATCGGAACCTTAGAATAATTTCTGATTTCTTTACAAACAGCCCATCCATCCATTTTGGGCATCATAACATCCAGTAAGATTAAGGCTATATCTTTATTTTCAAAAAAAATATCCAGCGCCTTTTCCCCATTTTCGGCTTCCATCACTTCAAAATCTGCCCTGCTCAGAAAATCTCCGACTAATTTACGCATTCTGCTTTCATCATCAACAACTAAAATTTTTGTTTTATTCATAATGAAACTTCACCTCGTAATGCTTTTATATGCATGCATTTTCAAACTTCATACATGTTTTGTTCTTTATGCATACTTTATTCATCTCATATTTGATCTTCATGTATCATTTTCTTGAGTATAAGGCATAAATATGTTAATTTTGTGAATTTATATCCGAAATTCCAAGTTCTGCTTCTTTTTCCCTAATTTTATTTTCCCGTTCGGTTAATTGCTGCTCCCATTCTGCATATTGATTTAAAATAGTTGATTTATAATTCAATATGGTAGGATTGTTACCTGTCATGGAAATCGCAAACATCAAAAGCACCATGCAAAAAAGTACTGCACAAAGAAGCGTTCGTTGTCTGCATGATTTTTGAGCTTTTTCTGTTTTCATTTTTTCTGTTTGAATCTTTTGCTCTGCATCATTTTTCAGCTTTTGTTTTAACGCCTCAAATTCAGCTGCATTTTGACTACTTTTGTATTTTAGTATGGACTTTGTATACAAAACCGGAATCGGAGCTTCATTTTCTTTTAATACATCCTTTGAAACCAAATAATTCCGAATATTTTTTAAATAGGTTAACCCTATCTGTGTCTCAAAAATATTTTGTTCCACAGCCTTTATGTATACAGCTTTAACAGCAGCCAGATTGTTTTCATCTATTTTGGAATGTAAAGCGTTTACTTTTGCCAACTCTTCATTCGCAATTTTTGCATCCTCCGGATTCTGAAATTCATATCCGTCAATCACAACTTTTTGTTCCATAACTTCTCTCTCTGCAGAAATCCTGCCACAATCCGCAATTAACGACTTTCACCACGGAAAAACAAAGCAACAACTCCGGGACCGGTATGGGCGCCAATTGTCGGTCCGACATAATTGATGAAAAAGGTATCAAAGCCAAATTTTACTTTTACCAGTTCTGCTACATACTGCGCATCTTCAAGACAGTCTCCATGACTGATAAAAATAGTCTGTTTTTCCTCTTTATAAGAACCGATTTTTTGTTCCATCACCCGAACAAGCTCCTGTAAAGATTTTTTGCGTCCACGGACCTTTCCGATATTAATCAAGCGACCCTCATCATCCACATGTAAGATGGGTTTTACTTTTGCAAGCGAGCCCAATATGGCTGTTGCCTTACTGACTCTTCCACCTCTGTGCAGATGAAACAAATCATCTACCGTAAAAATATGTGAAAAATGCAGATAGTTTTGTTCCAGATCATCTGCAATTTCATCCATACTCTTACCCTCGTTTTTCATTCTGACGGCATAATCCACCATCAGTCCCTGCCCAAGCGATGCGGATTTGGAATCAATTACACGAATATGGGCATCCGGATTTGCCTCTCTGATCTGCCATGCGGCAAGTGCCGTGCTACTGTATGTCCCGCTCAATTCGGACGAAAATGAAATGCATAAAATGTCATTGCATCTTTTTAATAACTTTTCAAACATCTGTAATGCATCGTTGACCGTTACCTGCGAGGTTGTCGGCATGCTTCCATTGCGCATGGCATCATAAAATTCATGCTCATCCATGGGCGAATACCAGTTATATATTCTTCCATCCACAATATAACCAAGAGACAACAACTCAATCTTGTTTTTTTCGATATAATCAACAGGAAGATCCGACGCTGTATCTGTTACAATCATAAAATCATTCATTCATTATTCCTCTTTATTATAATTAATCTCTCATTTCATAATTATGTGTTTTAACAATTTGCATGTTCCATCACAAGCTCATTCTCAACGATAAAATTGCTAAACAGGTGAAAAATATATCCTTTTGATATACAACCAAATCTTTGATTATTTTATCACAGTTTGCTATATTATGGCAATCTGTGTTATTTTTTCGAATCTTTTAGTCTCCTTCGGATAAACCGATGTCCAAGTTGTTGTAATCTTAACGGCAAAAGCGGAAATACATAACTGTCACCGGAAATCGTTTTATTAAATATTAATGTCACGATAAGAATAATTATTCCGGCAATATAACCATATAAACCAAATATTGCAGTTAAAATCAAAGTTAAGATTCGCATGAATTTCAATGCATATGACAATTCATAACTTGCCTGTGTATAGTTTGCAATGGCAACAAAAGCCATATACAGCATTACTTCCGAATTAAACCATCCGCTTTTAACCGAAAATTCCCCTAATACCAATGCTGCCATGACACTAAGTGGTGTACTTAACATGCTGGGCGTATTAACGGCTGCAAGCTTTAATCCGTCAATTGCAAGTTCCAAGATCAAAAACTGCCAGATTAAAGGAATATTGATGGTATCCGAAACCATAATAAATTCAAAACCATGCGGTATGAATCTGGGTTCCTGCATAAACAGCAAAAACGTAGGTGTCATGATATAAGTTAAAATTGCAATGATAAATCTGGTCAGTCTTAAATACGTTCCCGTAATGGGCGGAAAATAATAGTCGTCTGCTTCCTCAATCACATCAAAAATACTGGTCGGCATAATCATGGCAGAAGGAGAATTATCCACAAGAATAATAATATTTCCCTCTAGCACCTGCGCTGCCGCCGTATCCGGTCTTTCTGTATATTTAAACTTTGGAAATGGATTCCACCATACTTTTTTGTACAAACACTCTGCCAGACTTTCCTGATTCATGGTAAGTGCATCCACCTGTATATTTTGTATTCGGGTTTTCACCATATCTAACAGATTATGATCTACTCTGGATTCCATATAACAAATGATAATATCGGTTTTTGACGTCTTTCCGGCATTCATCATTTCCACACGTAAATCCTCAGAACGAATCCTTCTTCGAATTAATGCACTGTTTTGAACAACGGTTTCCACAAATCCATCCTTTGAGCCGCGCAAAACCTTATCTTTTTCCGGTTCCGCAACCGACCTGGATGGATAGGTTCTTGAATCGATCAAAAAAACCTTATCATAACCGTCAACAATGAGTACAAATACGCCCGAAAGTAAAAAATAGACAATATCCTTCCAGCTGTTACTTAAATCCACTTCGATGTAAGGCATAAACTTTTTAGAGAATTCATGCGCATTATCAGGCATATCTTTTGTCGGAATACTCATGAAACCTTCTAACATTTTCTGCATCAATTCATCTTTACACAGGCCGTTGATAAAATACATGCATGCCTTTCTTCCACCGATATCAATCACACGATAAATAATATCAAAATTATCATCGACACTCAGTCTTTTATTCAGATACAACACATTTTCATTCAAATCCCGGGATACATGATATTGCGTTTTCGGGATTGCCAATTCTTCCTGGGCAGGATATATTCTTTTTTTCAATTAAAAAACTCCTTTTTCAAAACCATTTTCAATAGTTTTCCAAAAAGGAGTCTTTCTTATACAGTTATTTCACAGTTATTAAAAAAGTGAAATTCGATTTTAAATTAATTTGTTCCTGTACTTCCGATTCCACCACGGTCTTTTCCCTCTAACCGTTCTACTTCCTCAAATTGAATTGTCGGCTGGTGTTTTTCAATCCGGAATTGACAAATTCTGTCATTTACCTCAATGACAGTATCTCTCAAAGCATAAACAGGCATATAAAACCAGTCATTGGGACCGCAATAGGTTTCATCCACAATTCCGCAATGATTCGTCTGGATAATCCCGAAATTTTTAAATGTGGAGCTTCTCGGAACAATATGTGCCTCATACCCCTCTGGCAGTTTCATGGCAACACCAAGGTGAATCAAACGAAATTCTCCGGCCTTCATTTCTACATGCTCACTGCTTCGAAGATCAATCCAATCCGATTTTCCATCGATATATTCCAATCTTTTAATCTCATCATTCAGATATTGAATTTGTATTTTTTCGCTCATAGTTTACCTTCTTTATTTATCTTTATATATGTTTGTATATATTTATGATGTTACGGTGAATGTAACCCTGTTAGAGTGGTTTTTAAATATTCTTAGTATTTCGAAAGCATATTATGTATAGAAATTTGTT
>JAEDFR010000013.1 GCA_016297945.1 Lachnospiraceae bacterium
ATCTCAAATTTATCTGAGATTTCGAATGATTTTAGAATGCGAGAGCATATTATGTATATGAAAGTGCGAAAGGAAAAAAAATGTTACGTTTTATCATTGTATTAATCGGTGTTGTACTGTTTTTAATCATCAGTCTGCCTATTCAGTTTATTCTCTGGATAGTAGGGAAATTCAACTATCAGCTTAAGGGAAAAGTCTCTCTTGCTATTGTCAGCGGGGCTTTTAAATGCGTCACCTTTGTATCCGGTGTGGATTTAACCGTGATTGGCGAAGAAAATGTTCCCAAAGACAGACCGGTACTGTATATCAGCAATCACCGCAGCTACTACGATATCATCCTGACATATTGTCGCGTCCCCAGAGAAACCGGTTATATCGCTAAAGAATCCATGGCAAAAATTCCTTCTTTTTCCCGCTGGATGCGTTACATGCACTGCCTGTTCTTAGACCGCGATAATTTAAAAAAGGGACTTCAGACAATAAAGGATGCCATCGAACTAATCAACAATGGCATATCCGTTCATGTTTGTCCGGAGGGAACCCGCAATGAAACCGATGAACCGGTCTGCGAATTCCATAAAGGAACCTTTAAAATCGCCGAAAGAACGGGATGTACCATTATTCCGATTACCTTAAACAATTCCGATTCCATTTATGAAAAGCAAAGACCTCGTATCGTTCCTTCTAAGGTTATTTTGGAATACGGAAAGCCGATTGAAACAGCTAATATGACAAAAGAAGAGAAAAAAGAATTAAGCGAAACAGTCAGACAGGTCATTTTAGAAACCTATTTAAAAAATCAAAAGTTAGTTGAAGGAAACTAAAATAATGCTCGGTTTCAAAACTCAGACTTCGTCTTCGAACAGTTGAAACCGGGCATTTAATGAATACTTTGTGAGAAAAATTAGCAGAGAAGCGGTCAAGATTCTTCTTTTAAAAACGTCAGTAACTCTTTAAATCCTGATCCGTTGGATGCCTTGATTAAAATTGTATCATCCTGTTTTAAAATTCGGTCCGCCTCCTTCATAAAAGACAGCTTATCCTTGAAATAGTAAACCGCAGGACTTTCTTTTTCTTTTTTAGCTTCCATAGCTCCTTTGGCCGTATATTCAGAAAGTGAACCAATGCAGATCACCACATCCAATGCCTTTTGGGACGCATAATTTCCAACATCATAATGCAATTCTTTTTCTTCTTCGCCCAGCTCGAGCATATCACCAAGCAAAGCGATCTTTCTCGTATTAGCATATGCTAACAAATCAAGTTCCGCTTTCATAGCTTTGGGATTGGCATTATAACAAGAATCAATCAAAGTATATTTTGCAGTCCGAATCATCTTGCCTCTGCCATCCATCGCTTCTGCTTTAGAAATACCCTTGGTAATCTGATCTGTATCCAGTCCTAACAACTGTCCCACCAATGCTGCCGCAACCGCATTCATGACCATATGATTTCCCGAAAGGGGAACATGAACGTTTATAGTATCCTTCTTCCCATCGACATCAAGATGTATCATGCAGTTACTTCCATACAACTGTAGATTCTGAATATCTGATGCGTAGGCATGACAGGATTCATTTTCAATCGAAAAGAAATACGGACGGTTTCCATGCACAGTGCTGATAGCAGAAAGTTTATCATCATCACCATTTAATATTACCTTTGCCGTATCGCCCATATAATCAAAACATTCCGTCTTGGCCTTTAATATTCCATCCCGCGACTTTAAATTTTCCAAATGACATTGTCCGATATTGGTAATTACCATGTAATCAGGTTTCGCAATTTTTGAAAGCCTGCTCATCTCACCAAAGTCGCTAATTCCCATCTCAAGTATGGCAATCTCATGTTCTGTTCCAATTGTAAAAACAGTTAGCGGTAGACCGATTTCATTGTTAAAATTTCCGGCAGTCTTCTGCACACAATATTTTTGTGAAAGAACCGTCGCAATCATTTCCTTTGTACTGGTCTTTCCGACACTCCCGGTAATGCCGATAACCGTTACATCAAGTTTTTTTCGATAGTATTCAGCCAGATCTTTCAACGCCTGTTGTGTATTCTCTACCAGAATATACGGTTCCAATCCATTTAGTTTCTGCTCACTGATCACACAGGCAGCACCATTTTCCAATACCTGAGGAATAAAGGAATGTCCATCCACACGTTCTCCGACAATGGCAACATATAACCAGTTTTTTTTCATTTTACGGGAATCAATGGCAACTCCCTCGATCTTGACTTCACCTGCGTCCGTACTCCCGAAAAAAGTACCGTTTACCGCTTTTGCTGCCTCAATACAGCTTAACTCTTTCATCATTGCGACTTCCCTCTATGGCATAAATCCATTTCTTATTATTTAAAATATGCTTTAAATAAAACTTCTCTTTGCGTTTATGAATTCAAATGTCAAAATTTTCATCCAAACATGAAAATTATGACCGTGACTCATATTTAGCCAATGATAACTCTACAATCATCTGGCACAAATCTTCGTAGCAGATACCGACGGCAGCAGCCTCCTGTGGAATCAGAGAGGTAGGTGTCATTCCCGGCAGAGTATTGGCCTCTAAGCAATAAATCTGATCGTTTTCATCCACCATAAAATCCATGCGGGCATAAACCTTCAACCTAAGGGCTTTATATGCATCCTCAGCAATTTTCTGAATCCGTTTTGTCAATTCCTCACTAAT
Organism: Lachnospiraceae bacterium; assembly: GCA_016297945.1. GTDB lineage: Bacteria > Bacillota > Clostridia > Lachnospirales > Lachnospiraceae > UBA2882. The sequence goes on from JAEDFR010000013.1 coordinate 2,691, forward strand.
CGGTGCCGGACAGATTTCTTCCGTACTACCTGCCTGATACTTATTTTTATAATCGTAAAATCCTTCTTTGGGTGCAATCTGGACAATCGGATAGGCTTTTCCGTCAATCACGACATCCGTAAATTCCCTTCCTTTGATAAACTGCTCAATGACAATTTCATTTTCAAAGGTATAAGCATCTTTTATCGCCGCATCCAATTCTTCCTTATTGTTGGTCAGATAAACACCAACACTCGAACCACCGTGACTGGTCTTTACAACACAGGGGAACGATACATCCGGAATGTTTTCTCCCTTCTTGACACCAAAGCCAAAAGGTGTCGGAACCTTTGCCTGTACAAATATATCCTTGGTCAAGGCCTTATCCATTGCCAACGTGCTGCTAACATAATCCGTACCGGTGTATTTTATATTCAACAAGTCAAACGTTGCCTGAATACGTCCGTCTTCGCCGTTCATTCCGTGTAAAGCCAGAAAAACAATATCGGCCATCCGGCAGATATCCAAAACATTAGGGCCGAAAAATCCCATTTCCGGTTCTTTACGCTGTGCAATGATTTCACTGACATCCGGATTTATAACAGAAACCGGCTTGATGCCTTCACTAAAATCTCTGGGATCGGAAAAGATTCCTGCTTTTTCAGCATCTGTCAAATCAATTCCGAGATAGACATCTAAAAGAACAACCTGATGTCCTTTTTTCTTTAATGCTTTGTAAACTCCTGTTCCGGAAACCAGTGAAACATCTCTTTCCGTACTGGTTCCGCCTGCCAAAACAACAATTTTCATTTATTGCTCCTCACTTTCCAAAGCTTCACTTTTTATGCTTTCTTTTTCTTTATAGTCACTTTCTGTAATCTGTCCAAGTAAATAAAAGTATGCGGATGCGTTGAAAACATCACTTTTTGCTTCATCCACTCCTTCATGAATAATACCATCGTCGGATAAATATACTTTGCCTTCTGAATTACATCCACCCAAATTGTGAATCGCATTCTTTAATATCCGGTTATACTCCTGACTGACAATTACATGCTCAACAATGGCAATGACAAAAAGCCGGTCCGTCAAAATACGGCTACTGCAATCATCTCGTACGCTATCATAATTTCCACCTTGAAGCATCCCGTCAAACTGCTCTGCCGACCGCATCAGATGTTTCATTCCTTTTTCACACAAATCCATATCCACCGGATTTGTGGTTCTTAAATACGAAACCAATCCATGCACATATGCTTCATCTGCCCACAGTTCTTTTGCGGAAGCATTTGTCAAAAATAATTCTCTCTCCGGATTGTTTTTCAAATATTCCTCTGCTGTTATTTGATAGCCACTCTGTCCGGTATAACGATACAATCCGGTAGCTGCATAGAACAGAAGAGCTTCATCTGTAAGCTCATCCTTTCCCTGTTCAACAAGATGATATGATCGAACTGCCTCATTTAAATATGTATTTGCAAGTGTTGCATCATATACCTGCATTTTGTCAAAAAGCATCGCCATCAGGCAACTGTAACCAACCAACACATCTAAATCATAATCCACATTACTTTCAATAGCTTTGTCACTTACATATTGTTCTGCCTGATTCATCAACCCGTCGGCTGCCTTTTCACACTCTTTCAGATAATCCGGTTTCTTATCTGTATTCTCTTCTGCAGAAAAAACGGAATAAGGCTCATCCTCGGTATATACATCCGCATAACGCAGTATCCACGATAAAATCTCTACTCTTTTTTCAAAATCCGACTGATTATTGTTAGCATACGCTAACGATTCCTGATATAGATTTACAGAGAGTGACGCGTATTTATCCTCGATGATACAGAATTGTTCGGAGCGACCGACATATGGAACTTCAATATAATATGTTCCGCATTCTGTAAGCTGAGAAAAATCAGCGGTTTTCTTACTGTCGATTTTACCTGTAAGCACCGTCTCTTTCGTCTTTACATTAACAACTTCAAAGACATCTCCCACGTTTCCTCTATTAAAATAAGCCTTTTTCATATCATTGGTCTGATAGCCAAACAGATCAACTTTTATGACAGAAATATCATGTATATTATTATTAATGCCATCACTTATATTTTCATTTGTACTGTCATCTGTATTGTTGTTTACATTTTCATTTAAATTGCCATTATCTATACCATTGTTTACATCTAATCCGTCTATGTACTCTTCGTTTGTATTCCCACTTAACATGCCATGCATATCTTCATCTTCATCAGTAGTATCGATGACTTCCCACGTGGTTTCTGCCAAATTCTCTCCTGTATATCCCTTTTCAACATGCCGGTAAGTATATAGGATCATACCCATCAAACAGGCTGTAAGCAACGCACCTGCCAAAATCCTTTTCTTCAATTCTCTACTCCGTAATATAAAAAATAATCGTGTAATCCCTGCTGTTTTTATTCTTAGCTTTCCGCTTTCATATCTGTTGATATTATACCTTAAGCACCTGAATCGGTAAAGTCACACGATGATTTTATTTTTTTCGCAAGTCGTTCTCACAGAAATATATATCTTTGCCGCCTCGTACTTCGGTTTCTAGACTTTCTAAGCGACAAAGATATATATTTCTGTGAGAACGCTTCTGAGAGAAGGATATATAAATTTCTTAGGCACACAAGCATAGAGGAATAAATTTTATTGAAAATATAAAACAGGGTCCATACTTTCCCCGTCGTGCTCCATTTTCACATAAAGATTAGAGCCCTCGATTGTATAATACTTGGTCGGTTCTGCCACCGAACCGATAATCTGTCCACGGCTTACGAAGTCATCTATTTCAACATTGGCATCCTTTAACTGTCCATACGTAATAGAATATCCGTCACCTAAATCCATGGTCACATATTGTCCGATTTCTTCATTATAACCCAGATTTGTCACCTTTCCTTTTGCGGCGGCACAAATAGATGTATCCTGTGGAGCACTGATAGCAATTGCCGGATAATATCGATATTCGTTTAAAGTAGCAAGATATGCTCTTTCATCCATACTGTAATCCAAAATCACATTGCCCTGTACCGGCCAGCTCATTCCGTCCTGTGGATTAAAATGTAATTCCTGTTCAGTTATCTTTGTCTTACTCTTTGCTGTTGTAGGAACAATTTCATCCTGTATTGGAAGCTCTGCATCTCCGGTTAAATCAGCACTCTCCTCGAAACTTTCCTGCTGCTCTTTTGCTCTGTTGGCATATTCTTCGGCTAAAGAAGAAGCTGCCGGCATGGGACTTTCCGAATCACCATTGGTCATAACCGTTTCCCCGGCTGCATCGTCATTTGCCTGATTTGCATCTGCCAAACCCTCTTCACCCGCATTTCTCAAATTGTTTTCATCCAAACTTTCCATATCAATAATCTGCGTCTTGGACGGAGCCTCATTGGTCGCATATATTCCGGATACAACACAGACACCCAATACCAGGGCTGCCGATGCATAAACAGAGATACGTTCTTTATTCCATTTTGTAAATTTATGTCTCTTCATAAAAAATCACCTCGGCATTATTATTGCCGAGGCGAAAAATATTATACATATTTTAAAATAAAACTTCTGGCACAATGATATCGACAATAAAAAATTATTGTGCTAAATTGCCAAATCCAGTTGCTGCATTGTTCCGGCATTTCCGTTTTCATAAAGAAAAAGACCGGTTGAACGAATTTGCCCGTTCGACTGATTATCCTTTAATGAATTCAATGAAAAATCAGTTGCCACCTTATGTAAGCATATTGCACCTACTCCTGCCTCTTTGAGCGTATACAGCTCGTCGTTTCCATCTGCATCTTTTGACCAGATCAATAATTTATCGAATATTTCATCATTCTCATCAATCCAGCCGTTCCCATCTTCATCATAGATGGCAAGATCTTTAAATCCATCACCGGATGAAGTTCCAAATAACTCCGAACCGTCATTAATAGAACCGTCGTTGTTTTTATCCAGTGCCAGATAACCACTACCTTTCTCCAGCATGGAAATCGTATCCTTGATACCGTCACAATCGATATCGAATTCAAACTTCTGGTCGGACAGTCCCGTAATATTCGTATCCAGATTGATCACCAAAGGATCCATCATCTGTAATACTTCTTCCGTATGAGTCGTCTCATAGTATTCCTCAAAGCTGCGACTCATGGAAATATCCAACCCAAATGTGATTTCTCTCCCGTCTGCGGTTATGACTTTTCCCTGCGTCGAAAAAGCCGTCTGCTCGCTTTCAGCATGATACTGCGAGGCAGTGATCTGCATGGTGGTCTTGTAAGCATTCATAAAGGAATTGCTTCCTCCTGACATAGAGCTTTCCGCAGCATTCTGTGACAACAAATCATCCAACTGCTTTGGTCTCTGCCCTCCAAACAACCAAAAAATCAGGTATTGCATGCACTGGAACTTGATAGATTCAATGCTGCGCCTTTCATCTAAGTCGGAAATGTTTTTATTCACAGAGTTTGCTAAAAAACGCTCCTGCAAAGTCATTTCCTCCTCATTCGCATCTTCCGACAAAAAATCGGAAAAACTTTTTGTCCCATCCATGGATGATACCGGAATGCTGCCCTCTTTGTGATAACTTACGGCACCGGCATCTACAGAAGAATACCTTCTGGCGGATTCCATTCCTATAAAACTGGAATCGATTTTCAAGTAATACATTCTCCTTTCTCATTTTTTTATGAAAGTATGATTCCACCTTCATAGGTGTGTATTACTTTTATCGGAAAAATCCGCAAAATTCTTTATCGTATTTCGCATTTCTTTACTCTATATCTTTTTTCGTTTTTGGATTTGTGTTCACGATATTTTCCAAAAATGCAATTGAATTTCCACTATGCGCTAATTCCGGAAGCAGGAATCTCATCTGTTACAATGATTTCATCCATGGTAACTCCCAATACACTTGCCAGAATTAATAAATTATCCAACGTCGGCATAGCGGAGCCGTGCTGCCATTTGTAAATTGCCTGTGGAGTTCCAAATCCAAATATTTCCTGCAATTCTTTTACGCTTAAACCGGCCTCTTTACGTAAAAATTCAATTTTCTGTCCTGTTTGAACCATATTTATAATCGGCATTGCCATCATCGCTCCGACTCCTTTCTTTTTTCATCTCAATCGGAATATCACTCAAATTTTCAAAATAAAAAACGCTTATCTCATTTTAAGATAAGCGTTTTATGATATACCTGTATGTAAAATGGGCTATATCCTGGCATGAATGAAAAGCTCATGCCTTTGCTTATTCCTAAATGAGCGTACAAAAAATAAACTCTGATTCCCTTTATGTGAATCCGGTCTTTTAACATCATATCTTCTGCTTGTTTCCGCTAATAAACGATTATTATACATGTTTGCTTTCCATTCCTTTCCCGACCGGTACATGGATATAATGCCCTGTCGTATTTTTTAATAATATGCTACCAAGGTTAAACTTTTCATGCTTGCAAGAGCATAAGGTGTGTATCAATCCATTGGTATCATAGAGGCAAATGATGTAAATTCTACCTCTTATGTTATTATATGGTACTTTAACATAAATTATATTATTTGTCTATTATACCGGGAGTATAAAATACATCATATCGTATCGCTTTTCCCTTTATGGAATAATTCGGCTCCCGCCCGGCTAAAAACGTCCCTTTTATGGGCCTCTTGACAATAATTTTTTGTGGATGCAAAGACTGCGCTGCCAAAAGAAGTTCTTCTTCCTGAAAACAGGGTTGTTCCAATTTTTGAATCAATTGCAGCTTTTTTCCAATCAATCCACTTTTTTGTCGTGCCGGAAACATCGGATCCAGATAAATCAAATCAGGCTGTTGCAGACATCCTTTCAGCAATTCTATACTGTTACCTTCCACTAACTGCATCCGTCCGACAATATCACATAACACCGGATGTTTTTTGGCACGACGCAACGCATCCTTTAATAAGGTAGCGACAACCGGATTTTGCTCATACATTGTTACCTCATATCCGGCAGCAGCAAGAAGCAAAGAATCTTCACCCATACCGGCCGTCATATCAATGGCTTTTTTACCTTCTTCTTTTGATTTTGCCACGCGAACCAGCATCTCATGTTGAAGTCTGCCCTGTGTTATACGATGAAGCATTTGTTCAAAATCACCGTAATAACTTAATCCATAGCCCTGAAGTGATATACATTGCTCATCGACAACCAACGAAAGCTGTTCTCCCGGTTTATCTGTAATGGGAACATTTAAACGCTTTGCCAATGCTATAGCCATATTCTCAGTTTTCTTACTTTGGAAACATACAACCAGTTCCGATGTTTGATTCATCTGCTTTTTATCCATAACTTCGTACCAGACCTATGAAAAATCGCACCGTCTTCCATAAATGAGTCTTTTCATTACAATTTTTCGCTCCATTCAGATTCTTTAAAACCGGTAAGCACCATATCACCATCCACAACCAAAGGACGTTTTACCAACATCCCATTTGATGCCAGAAGCTTAAGCTGTTCTTCTTCACTCATATCCTTAAGCTTATCTTTCAACTGCAGCTCTTTATAAAGAAGTCCGCTCGTATTAAAGAATTTTTTAAGCGGCATTCCACTTTTCTGATACCATTCCTTTAATTCCTCATAAGTAGGATTCTCTTCCACTATATGACGATCCGTATACGAAATCTGTTTTTCATCCAACCACTTTTTCGCTTTCTTACAAGTGGAACATTTGGGGTACTCAATAAATAACATGCTATTTCTCCTTCTCATAACTCAATGATTCTATTCTGTCCTTTGATACAGCATAATATATATTTATTCCTGAATGTTGGTTCTCTCCGTCATGTTATGTACAATTTCTTTTACCAAAATTGGAAGAAACGGCTTGGTTATGTAATCACTGCAGCCAAGTTCTGCAAATTCCATCGAAGTATCCAGGGTTTTATCGCCGGTCATAAGAACAACCGGAGTCTGATATTTCTGACGGATTATCTTTAATGTCTCCAGGCCATCCATTTCCGGCATTTTAACATCAAGGAAAATCAAGTCAAAAGATTGCTGTTCCAAGATGGAAAGTGCTTCTTTTCCGCTACAAGCCGATACAATCTCATACATTGGTTCATCACGCATGATGTGTGCGATGATTCTGTTATTCATGGCTTCATCATCTACAGTAAGAATACTCCGTTGTACCAGATCATTTTGACGCAGCGTATAATTCTTGTCTTCATCAATCATCTGCAACATAATGTCTGCGATATGTGGATCAAATTGAGTTCCTTTTCCCTTTTCAATCTCTCTTCGCACAACTTCCTGAGACAATGTATCACGATAGCTCCTATTACTTGCCATGGCATCGTATGCATCAGCTACGCCCAGGATTCTGGCAACCTCAGGTATTTTTTCTCCGGCAAGACCATTGGGATATCCCTTGCCGTCATATCTCTCATGATGATATTTTGCAGCCACTGCAATATAATTATTGTCTGAAATGCTCCGTAATATATGATAACCGGTCACGGGATGAATTTTAATAATATTGTACTCTTCCTCTGTCAGTTTTCCGGGCTTATTGATTATCTCTGCGGGGACTCGTATTTTTCCGATATCATGAAGAAGACCTGCACGATAGATTTCCTCCTGCTCTTCTTTACTCTTTCCCATCTTTTCTGCAAGCATACGGGCATACTCCGCAACTCTTTTGGAGTGTCCACTCGTATATCTGTCTTTCGCATCCACAGCCTCACTCAATGCTGTAACCGTCTGTAAAAACAACTTCTTAATCGTCTTTTGCTGACTATCAAGTTCTCCGGTCTGCTCCTGTACTTTTTTCTCAAGAGCAATCTGCAGCCGTTCTAGTTCGTCTTTCCTGATTACAAAAAGAATCATACTGACAATACTGAATATGGTAAATAGTATGATTTCAGTAATAACAATTACCAGATATGTCTTAAAAATCGGTTTTTCCCAATCCTGCATTTCGCGTGTAACGGAATATGTTTTTTCCTGCATTACCTGTTGTCCGGAATTATCCAATATCTGAAGACATACCGTATACTTTGACTTCTCGGGCTTGTACAGTTTGATCGGCTCAATTTCATTCCAATTGCACAGCTTGGGATTACTCTCCAGTTCCTTAACAAAAAACTTTACTTTTACGTTCGTAAAACCATAATTATGAACAGATGCGTATAGAGACAAATTCTTCGAATCCTGTGCAAGCAGGAATGTATTATCCTGATCCATCGATATCTTAGTTCCGTCACAATCCGCCGAAACAATACCAAACTTCATTTCCGACTCTGCTTTCGAAGGATTTCCCTGATAAACAATGACTCCACTATTACTGCACAGCAATAATCCGTGTTCTTGAGAATACTCATTCCATGAGTTTGCTGTCAATCCCGTAAACAAGCCTTCTCCCGCGCCATAAAAGCGAATCTGTTCATCACTGTCAGCACACAGCTTTGACATTTCCATTTCATACATTCCGGCACTACACGTAATATATGCAGTCTCATCTTCGATAATAATATCGTAATTGTTAAAATACGGAAAATTGTCCAATCGTCTTATCTTTCCGTCCAGATCAATATGGCACAACGCATTACTGGTCACAACCAGATATCCATCCTCATGTGGTACGATTCTCAAAATAATATTGGAGGATAATCCATCTTCTACCGTATATGTCTGTTCCAGTTTATCATCCTTTATGATATAAATTCCGCTTCCGTCACTGCCAGCCCATATTGCTCCGTCTTCGCCTTCAACAAGAGACAGAATTTGTGTGTTCTGCAGTCCATCCTCCGCTATCAATGTTTGGGAAATACGATCACCTCTGATGATATTAATTCCGTCTGCCGTTCCTGCAACAAGGGTTCCGTCTGACAGTTCTGTCATACAACGGAAACGATCACTGCTAACAGCAGAATTTTCGGTATTAAACTGTAAAATTTGTCCGTTTTGATCATAACAAACAAGACCATTATAGGTACAAAGCCATAATCTTTCTTTTGAATCCGTAAATAAAGCACGTATTCTGCTTCCTTGTGTCAAATCTGTCAGTTCATCCGTTATCTGTCTATGACTTACCCCATCCAAAATAACCAGACCATCGTCCGTCGCACAATAATAATCATGATTATATATCTGTACAGCATTTACATATTCTTTCTCCAGTCCTACCTTTTCAAACAAATTCATAAAGGGGCTGTTTGCGAGCTTCATAACTCCATAATGTGTAGATGCCGCCCAAATATTGCCCTGATAATCCTCATGAAAACAGACTATGGACGAATCAAAACCTGCATCTTCCATTTTTCTAAAAACTTCGTCCTGATCCAGATATCCAAAACCGGATTCTGTCGCTATCCAGATTCTGCCTTTACTGTCTTCAAAAATGGTTGAAATCTGGCTAGCTTCAATAGCAATCTGTTTTTTTGCCTTGATTTCCTGATTTGATACATCCAATACAAACAATTCACCAGTCTCTGTACCGGCTATCAATCCATGAGATGTCGATGCAAGCGCATAATAAAAATAGTCCTTTAATGAAGAATCCCTCATTTCCCATTTTTGTTCTCCGTCAAGCGCATACAAGTGTCCTTTATTATCCAGTGCAATTAGCATGTCCTGATACATGGCCATGTCTTTTACAAATGAAATGTCGTAATCCAGCACCTCCATGGTATCATCCGTGCAAAATCTGCAGATTTCTCCGCTTGTTCCGACGTAAATATTGCCCTCGCTATCCTCTGCGAAACAACGGATGGAATTAGAAGGAAGTCCATCTTCTTGTGTAAAAAAAGTATAGGTTCCGTTTTCATATCTGGCAATTCCGGCATCATTTGTTCCAATCCATAGTCTGCCTTTACTGTCAATCATCATTCCGACAACATTGACAAGTCCACCTTCTCTGACTAATGTAAATTGATTTCCGTCATACTTTATCAGACCGGCATAACTGCCAATCCAGATGTATCCGTCATCCGTTTCGCAAATGACATTTGCTTCGGAGGACAGCATCCCATTTGTATTGTTATAAATCGTTTTCACAAAATTATCATCTCTTCCTTCCGGTTCAGCGGCTTTTACGGGCAGAGGTGCCATTACTCCCGATAATCCAACCAAAAAAGCAAGAATCAGTGCTGATAATTCTACTTGTTTTTTAGGGATTCTCTTCCTGTGATTCCAACAGAAAACAAATAAAAACGCTACCAAAACACAAATCTGTTTATCTACGATTTCTACAACGGCCTCTCCCACCAGAGCAGATAGAACATCCGATACATCATACCAGCGCAACATATTCACTAAGGTATCGCCCCAGCGGTTTCCGGAATAACCATTATAAAAAATCAAATTCAAAGGTGTTGATACGATGGTACATACGATTCCCATCCAAAAGCTTGAAACAACCGCCTTTAACGGAGTACTCATGTGCTTTTTCTTTATCAGAATACCCATCATAAGAGCAGCAATCGCACTCGTTAGGGAATATACCAAGGCTGTCACATCATAAATGCTCGAAATGATATTGTTGAAAACTCCGGCAACAATACCTCCCCATATGCCCACATAGTACGAGACAATAAATGTTCCTACCATATCAAACCAGATAGGAAGATTAAAATACTGTGCAATCGTTCTTCCACCAATATTCAGCAGTATTCCCAAAAACACAATTGTTATCTTTTTTATGGTATTTTTCAAAGCTGTCACCTCATCTTATCTGCATTCCTGAAATTACTTTTTCACAATTTCTTTATAACAACGACAGATTCTGTCATATTGTCCAAATAAATGCTTTTGCATCATTTCAATTTCTATCGGGAAACTCTTGGCAGTCATTTTTTCCATCTCGTATGCCAGATCCCCAAGCGCTTTGGCACCGATAGAATAAGCACTGTTTTTAAATCCATGTACACGGATGTTGTAATTTTTAAAATCCCCATCCGCATAGTATTGCACCAGTTCTTCCTTTATGGATAATTCTGCAAAATCTGAAAGAAGCTCTAAATAAAAATCCGCATCTCCACTGCAGGTTGCCATACCTGTTTCCAAATTAATGTCCGGCAACCTTTCCCCGATCTGTTCTATAACCGTCATCTGCAACGATTTTGTTGTTTTCTTTGTATCGATTTCTTGAATATCCGGCTCTTTTTGCTGTTTATCTTTTTCCGGATTGCCGGTTTGAATGAATTTTGCCGGAAGATACTTTAATACCATTGCATCCAGCTTTTCCGGAATAATCGGCTTGGAAAGAAAGTCATCAAACCCTTTTGCAAGATACTTTTCCTTTTCACCGACAATGGTATTAGCGGTAAGCATGATAATCGGAACACCATCGCACAAATGATTCTTTTTGATTTCCTGCAATGTTTCAATTCCATCCATCTGAGGCATCATGTGATCCATAAAGATCAGATCAAAGGATTGTTTTCTTAACAAATCCAGACATTTTTGCCCACTCTCTGCCTCAACAATCTGAATTTGTGTATCCTTAAGTAATCCTTTAAATACTTTTAGATTGATCTCATAGTCATCTACAACCATAATCTTTGCATCCGGTGCAACGTATCCGGAACTATATTGGTTTTGCTCTGATGCGTCTGCCAATCGCTCCCGAAAATCTCCGATTGTCTTTTTATCAACAATTTTTTGCTCCAATTCAAATGAGAATTCACTGCCCTTTCCATACTCGCTTTTGATTTGCAGTTTGCTTCCCATCAGGCTAAGAAACTGTTGCACAATATTCATGCCCAGCCCGGTTCCTTCTATATTTCTGTTTTTGGATAAGTCGAAACGCGAAAACTTCTCATATATTTCTCCGATATTCTCTTCCTGAATACCAATTCCCGTATCTTTCACACAAAAAGATAAGAAAGCATTTTCTCCTTCCGTTTTACAGGTAAGTTTTAACATTACCATTCCCTCACCGGTATATTTGACGGCATTCGTCAGCAGATTAATCAAAATCTGCTTGATTATCTTATCATCGCCATAAAATACAGAAGGCATAAAAGGATCAATGTCAAAAATTAATTGAAGACCTTTTTCTTTTGATTTCAAATTCATCATGGCATACAAATCATGAAGCATGCTCCCAATATTGTATTCCACGCATACAATTTCCATTTTTCCTGCTTCAATTTTGGAAGAATCCAAAATATCATTGATAAGCCCCAACAACTCGACAGACGAATTTTTGACATCATATGCATACTTGCGAATAGCATCCTCCCCGCTTTCGCGAATAATCATTTCCGTCATTCCCAAAACTGCATTTACGGGCGTCCGAATCTCATGGGATATATTGGCAAGAAACTGACTTTTGGCACGATTTGCATTTTCAGCAGCCTCTTTTGCTTCCTCCAACTCCGCAGAAAGCTTCGCCTTTTCCAGACTTCCGTTTATAATCTGAAAGAGACTTTCACATACAAACATAAATGCAAGATAAATCAGACAACGGGGAATGATATAAAACAGAAGCAGGTTCAAAGCCGGATTTTCATTTATTTGTGTCAAAACAAACTGTCCATTTACCACATAGGCCTGCATACTTTCTTTTGTTAACAATACCATATTGGCATCACACAATCCAAAATAATAACCGCAATAAACAATGATAATCGTACTGATAATAGTCAGAATGTAAACATATCGCATCACTGGTTTAGAGGAATAAAGTACCGCATATAAAATCGGCAAAAGAAGTACTAAAACCACATGATATGTAATAAACACTCCTGTTATGGTAAACATCAGAATGATAGAAAACAAAATAAAATATTTCATTTTTTTGTTCGACATGGATATGCTTCTGGTAACCATCCATACAATCACATAAATAATGACAGACGGAATGTATGCCTTTCTCATCAACCCCTGATTTATCACAAATACACCAATCAGATTCAAAATGAATGTGACTGTATATACCATCATTGTCACAGTAAAGCATTTCATTACATAATTGTTGGCTATCGCTTCCTGATCCTTGATATAGGAAGATATCTCATCGTTTACTATATTTGCTCTATTTGTCTCATTTTTCTTCATATGTTCTCCACAACACCAAAATAATCCACTATTATTATATCTGTAACGTCCTCTTTTTCCTATTATACCAAACGGGTACTATTTGTACCATTTTCAGGTAATCCGAAAAAGATACTTTTATTATATAAAAAAGCCGGTATTCAAACCAGCTTTTTTGCAATATTCAATCATTATTTTATCATTATTTTCTTTACTTGCAAAATCTCTGTCACCAAGATAAATGTTTCTATAAGCATTACATACCCTCCTGTATTGTCAAATGATACTCCTATTTTTCTTCATGAAGTTTGTCATTGATCCTGCCAATGCGTTTCTTCCACATAAAGTACTGGCTGATCCAGACAATCACAAAGATAACAAAGAATATCGCAAAATACCGAATGATATTTTCCTGATCAAGCAATTCTATCTTTCCATCTTTCTGACCTGTTATCATAAATGAAGTATTTTCCAGATTGCTAATATAATTTACAACCCGATTCACCTTATCGGTCATAGCAGACGTTGTGATCACAGTCTCCGGTTCAACAATAGCTGTATCAATTTTGATTTCCAGTTTCATTTTCGTCCTCCTTTCTTAATGTGTAGTATAGCTTTCACAGAAATTTTTTCTACACATTTTCAATAGGTGGTCGTTTAATTCATATAAGTGGTTTTCTAACAGACTATTTTTCTCTCTATAAATTGATTCCCTCCTGTCGAATCCATTTGAAAACCAAAAAAGATTTCAGTTCAAAGGTCACGACTGGATCTATTTCCAAACGATAGGGCGGCATTAATACTTCTCCGATTGGAGCCGGCACTGCCCGATAATGTTTCTTTTCTTTTAAACTCACAGCAAACTTTTCCGATACAAAGCGCGGACAGATTTCCGTGACATCAAAATCCGAATTCTGCGTCTGGATGACCTCTACCATAATATACCGCTTTCCGGTTTTTTCCATGTATTCTGTTAATCCGGGCTTAAATTGTACTTCCATGCGATTCCCTCTCGAGTTTATCATTTATTTTCTGCGCTCTCAGCATCTTCTTCAGATTTTGTCAGTTCGCCAACTTCTCTTTTGATACTTTCAATCAACTTATCCCGATATTCTTTAAAAGCGAGAGCATGTCTGCCGGAAACTGCAGAAGGGTTACGTCGAAGCAGATTGGCAATTGCCATATTATCTGACATACTGTATTTCTTTTTTTCCAGATAGTATTTCTGCTTTTCCCGGATTTCCTGAAGCTGTGCCTTTGCATCTTCCTTGCGCTCCTGTATTCCTTCCAATATGTTTTCTTTTCGTTCCTGCAGTCCTTCCATCAGGTTATCCTTGCGTTCCAGCATTTCTTCCTTGAAATTCTCTTTTGCATCATGAAAATCATCGGCTAAAAACGCTTCAATCACTTCCGCACGCTTCTGCAGACGCTTCATCTCATCCTTGATACGTTCCATGCTGTCGAGAATTGCACGCAGCTCCATTGCAGTCTTGAAACTGATTGCAAAATCGGCTGCCACAATCACCGTCAAAACGGTGGTCAGAATATCCAGCCATACAAAAGGAATGGAAAGAACCAACTTTTCAATAGGCTTGTGAAAACCGTAAATCATGGCTAGCGAAAATGCCCCCCATGCAATCGAGGATGTCAGACAGATATGTCCCTTAAAATTGAATTTCTGATTGCTATAGTCCCAATACCGTACATGAAACAGCTTTTCCATGCAAATTCCCGTTACCAGCTCCAAGGCCGTAGCACCAATCATTCCGAAAATAAAAACCAGAACCGGAAACGGTCTGACCGGAAGGGTCGCAATTAACACCGACAAAGCACCAAATCCGTAGATCGGAAGAAAGGGACCCTTCATGAATCCGCGGTTTACCCATTGACGCTTTTTTGCAGAAACATAACAGGATTCCCAGCACCAGCCAAGAAAACAATAGATAAAGAAAAATAACAACCACTCTTGCAAATTGTAATGATACATTTTCATCCCTCTTATATTACTCTTCTAATGAAAAATACTGCTAAAACTTTCATTTCGATAATATTATCTCTCAATCATTAGTTTGATAAAAGCTTTCGATAATTATCGCAAAATTTCGTCCGTAGATTTCAAAATGTCTGCATCGCCCCTTTCTCCATGTCAGCACTTTGATTTTTTGAACGAAGTGATAAAAAATCATTAGTACTGCTACATGGAGAACGGAGCGAGAGCGCGGCGATAAAGGCATTTGAAATCGTAGGACGAAATTTTGCGTTCTCCCACATCCTACAACAAATACGCCTCCATGATTTCAATCAAATCCTCGCATGTTTTTAACAGGTTTTCCTCATCTTTGGCATCAAAGCCCGTAGGATACAATTTGCAGGAAAACATGGGAATATTGCGTACTGTAAAACTGATTTTTCCACCGGCGCGTTCCAAAAGATCCGGAATATTCTCCGATTTGATTTTGGCATTCCGATTCATCACAAGTTCAATACGATCTTTTCGCCCTTTGACTTCTTCTACATAAAGCCGATGCGCTCTTGCACGAAGCAGAGAAATACGCAACAGATTTTGTGCCGGAAGCGGTATCGTTCCAAATCTATCCTGAAGCTCAGTCCGCATATCTTCACATTCTTCATCATTCTCAATATATGATATTCTTTTATAAATGTCTAATTTCTGCGTTTCATTCATAACATATTCTGCCGGAATAAATGCATTAATATCAACATCTAAAACGGTATCAAAATCGGTTTGTTCTACAGGAAGTCCTTTTAACTGTTTTACTGCCTCATTTAACATTTTACAATACAGGTCATATCCAACCGCAGCCATGTGTCCATGCTGGACTTTTCCAAGCAGATTTCCTGCCCCGCGAATTTCCAAATCTTTCATGGCAATTTTAAAACCACTACCTAAATCTGTAAACTCCTTAATGGCTTCCAATCTCTTCTGGGCGACTTCTTTTAAAAGCTTATCTCGTTTATACATTAAAAAGGCATAGGCATTCCGGTTGCTACGTCCCACACGTCCTCTAAGCTGATATAGCTGGGACAGTCCCAGTTGATCCGAATCATGGATGATCATGGTATTGACATTGGGAATGTCGATACCCGTCTCAATAATCGTGGTTGAGACTAAAACATCGATCTCACCATTGATAAAATCATATAAAATAGTCTCCAGATCATGCTCTGCCATTTGCCCGTGTGCATAAGCAACCCTTGCCTCCGGTACCAGCTCCTGGATTTTTCCCGTAATTTCCGCAATGGAATTCACACGGTTATAGACATAATAAACCTGTCCGTTTCTTGCAAGCTCTCTGTTAATCGCTTCCCGCACCATTTCTTCATTATATTCCATAACGTAAGTCTGAATCGGCATGCGATCGCCGGGGCCTTCCTCTAATACACTCATATCCCGGATACCAACCAGACTCATATGAAGCGTACGTGGTATGGGCGTTGCCGTCAAAGTAAGAACATCCACATTTTTCTTTAACTGTTTAATCTTTTCTTTGTGCGTCACCCCAAACCGCTGCTCTTCATCCACAATGAGAAGCCCCAAATCATGAAAAACCACATCTTTGGATAAAATCCGGTGTGTACCGATGACAATATCTACCATGCCTCGTTCTAACTCACGGATTGTTTGTTTTTGCTCTGAGGCGGTTCGAAAACGAGACAACATCTCAATCGTAATCGGATAATCCTTCATACGTTGTTTGAATGTATCATAATGTTGTTTTGCCAAAATGGTTGTAGGCACCAGAAAAACTACCTGTTTTCCTTCCTGTACGGCTTTAAAAGCGGCACGGATGGCAATCTCTGTTTTTCCAAATCCGACATCCCCACAAATCAGACGATCCATGATCTTTGTGCTTTCCATATCCTTTTTGGTAGCTTCGATTGCCACAAGCTGATCCGGTGTCTCTTCATAAGGAAACAACTCTTCAAATTCCTTCTGCCATACCGTGTCTTCTTTGTAAGCATAGCCCTTCTGCCCGGCACGAATCGCATAGAGCTCGACTAAATCCTTTGCCACCTCATTAACGGCTGTTTTAACCCTGCCCTTGGTTTTTTCCCATTCTAAGGTTCCCAGTTTATTGAGTTTCGGTTGTTTTGCATCCGAGGAGGCATATTTTTGGATCACATTAAACTCGGTTGCCAAAACATAAAGATTTCCACCTTCCCGATAAGAAATTTTCATGTAATCTTTTACCACATGATCCACTTCTATTTTTTCAATACCCTGATAGATTCCAAGCCCGTGACGTTCATGGACAACATAATCTCCGATTTTCAAATCAGTAAAATTACTGATCTTCTGGCCTTCGTATTTTTTGACTTTCTTTTTCTTCGTCTGCTTTTTACTGAAAATATCACTCTCAGAAATGACGGCAAATTTCAGATGCGGATATTCAAATCCTTTCTTAATCTGTCCGTATAAAGACATAATCTGTCCGCTTTTTAAGTCCTCCTCTCCGGTCTCGGAATAAAAACAGGATAATTCCCGATCCCGAAGTTCACCGGCTAACCGCCTTGCTCTGGTCGTAGAGGGCGTAACCAATAAAACCTTGTAGCCGTCTTTTTTATATTTCTTTAAAGTCGTGCACAACTCTTCAAAGCTGTTATGAAAAGACTGAACAGACTTCGTAGTCAGGTAGTATTTTTGATCAATCTCAACCGGCATTTTGGTATCCAGTGTCGAAATGCTCGCCAGATAGCGTTTTTGCAACTGTGCAAAAGTTTCCTTTACACCAAACATGATATTGCCCTGTCCCGGAAGGGAATATCCCTTTTCCAAACGGGTTTTCATACTGTCGACAAATTCCATCTCCACAGCATCTGCATGCTCTTTTACGCGCAGTGGCTCATCCAGAAAGAAAACCGTTTCTTCTTCGGAAAGCAATTGAAACATGGAAGCCGGTTTTTCAAAAAAGTACGAGATGTAGCTATCCAGATTGGCCATAACCCCATACTCTTCTATCTGCTCCAATAAAGAAGCCACTCCTTTTTTTATCCGGGACGCATATTCCGGATTATGTTCTTTTAAAAAGGCTGCCTCCACACTCTTGGCTTCTTTTTTTATTTTTGCAAGACCTTCTTCCTTTTGCTTTGGTGAAAGAAGCATCTCTGTTGCAGGAAATATTTTCACAAAATCCAACTGTTCAATGGATCTTTGGCTGAGAACATCAAAAGAACGAATGGAATCGATTTCATCACCCCAGAGTTCAATTCGATAAGGATTTTCTTCTGTCAGGTCAAAGATATCAACAATTCCGCCGCGGATGGAATACTGTCCCGCACTTTCCACCTGCGCCACTCTTTCATATCCCATGCGGGCCAGTTTCATGGATAATGCCTTGGTATCTACGATACTTTCCTTATCCAGTGTAATGATGTTATTTTCCAATACTTCTAACGGCATACAGGGTGCCATAAATCCATCTAACGTTGTGATAATGATAACCGGCTCCGATTCCAAAATCCGTCTCAATACCGCAATTCTTTCCTTTGTCACCTTATTGCCGTTGATATCGGCCTGAAAAAAAATAAAATCTTTTGCGGGGAAAAAATATACATCCTTAGAATAAAACGAAAAATCCTCGTACAATTCTCTGGCTCTGATTTCAGAATGTGTGATGATCACGCGATACGGAAAATCTTCCGATAATCCCCACATGAAATGAACTTTTTGAGAATCCACGCATCCTGAGACAGCAATCGCCTTTTTATCCCGTAATTCTTTTTGCATTTGTTCAAAATCTGTAAGTTGGTTCAGACATTCGCGTAATACTTTCACAATTAACCTCTCTTTAAAATCTTCAAATAATCCTTTTGCTCATCTGTTATTCGATAACTTTCCCTTGCTTTTTGAATCGTCTTGTTATGTACCCAGGGTTCCATTTTCTTCTGCTCTAAATATGGTATGACCACATCCCACTGTTTTGCAAGCGCCGTAGCCATATACCAGGCAATTTCCATATTGATGTAGTATTCTTCTGACTGAATGGACGAAACCGTCCGTACATACTCCGGCTTAAAATCTTCATCCAGAAAATGCTGCATAAGCATTCCAATCGCAAAACGCACCGTATAAGTATGCTCCTTTTGAATCCATTTATATATATAAGGCAGTAATTCCTCTTTATGACTTTTAAATATTTTCGGTGATGTCTGATCGCAGGTCGCCCAGTTATCCATATACGGTAAAAATACTTCCAGATATTGTATACAGGTATCAAAATCCTTCATTTGCGACAGGATGAAACCATGAAGCTGGTTTTCCTCATAATATTCATGCGGAAGCTCTTTTAAAAATGCTTCACAAATTTCTTCCTTGGCAATCTGTTTTGCAAGCGCACGAAGCTGTGGCGTTCTGACACCGATTACCTTCTGTGGTTCCAGATTAGGAACCAGACGCCTGTGAAATTCGGCAAATGCCTTATCCTGTTTTTCAAATAGTAAATCCTGTATATATTGCATATCTGTTTATCCTATTTCTTTTTATTAAATGCATTCATGGCAGCATCCGGACCTTCTGTGATCATCATTTCCACCGCATCAGCAGCTTCTCTGAATGCCTCCTCCATCACACTACGGTCTTCTTTTGAAAAATGTCCCAGTACATAATCTGCAAGATCATATCCTGCCGGTTTTTCGCCAACTCCAACCTTAATCCGCATAAAAGTATCATGACCTAAATGTGCAATAATATTCTTAATGCCATTGTGTCCTCCGGCACTTCCCTTTTTTCGAATCCGAAGTTGCCCGGGTGGCAGGGAAATATCATCATAGATGACAATCAGACTGTCTGTTTCATCCGTTTTATAATAATCAAGAGCTGCCCTTATACTCTCTCCACTCAGATTCATATAAGTCTGCGGTTTCATGAGTATAACCTTTTCTCCTGCAATCACGCCCTTTCCAATAATGGCCTTATGCTTTTTTTCCGTAACCGCAATGCCATATTTATCCGCAATACAGTCGATGGTATCAAACCCTACATTGTGTCTGGTTTTCTGGTATTCTTTGGATGGATTTCCCAATCCTGCAATAATAAACATATGATTCCTCCCGGTAAATGTCTGTAACGCACAATTGCCCCTGCGATAAAACAGAGGCTTTTGCAGTAAAAGACCGCTGCCCCCCGGCAACGGCCTTTGTAACCCTTTTCCTTCTCGAAAAATAAATCGAAAATAATAACTATCCCTGAAATTCAGGAGCAGCCAACGCTTCTTTATAAGCACTAAGAATGGTTGTCTGAAGTAATTCTCTTGTTGCTGAATTAATCGGGTGTGCGATATCCCGATATTCCCCATCAGCCGTCTTTTTGCTGGGCATTGCAATAAACAAGCCCTTTTCACCTTCAATTACTTTGATGTCATGTACAACAAAAACATCATCCAGTGTGATGGAAACAACCGCCTTCATCTTGCCTTCCTGTGTAATCTTACGTACATGTACGTCAGTAATGTTCATCTAACTTTCCCCCTTAATCTTTATCCTTGGGCGCTAATTAAAGTACATAACGGTCACTATGTTCCACAACAACCTTGATGCCTTCCTCACCTTTTAAATAAGAATTAGCACGGATTGTGTCGTGACTTTCAATAATACAGTTTTCAATGTATGTATTGTCACCGATATAAACATCATTTAGAATAATGGAATTCTTAATGGTGCAATTGCTTCCTACGAATACGCCTTTGAAAATAACGGAATTTTCCACGACACCGTTAATGATACTACCGCTGGAGATTAACGCATTTTTCAGCTTTGCACCAACATTGTATTTTGCAGGCGGTAAATCATCAACCTTTGAATAAATCTCAGGATACTGTCTGAAGAAATAATTGCGGATATCCGGTTTTAAGAAATCCATATTTGCTTCAAAATAGTCATCCACCGTCGCAATATTCTTCCAGTAATCATCCATTTTGTAACCGTAAATCCGTTTTAGATTTTTGTAGCGGATCAGAATATCTTTTACAAAATCATACTGACCTTCTTCCGCGCATTTCTCAATCAGTTCAATCAACTGTCTTCTACGGATCACGTAGATACCGCAGGAAATGGTATTGGAATTTGCTACAATCGGTTTTTCCTCAAATTCTTCAATCCGGTTATCCTCGTTTAATTTGAGAATACCGTAACGGTCTACATTTTCACCTGCCGGCATATCCTTGCAGACAACGGTAATATCTGCTTTCTTTGCGATATGATATTCCAGCACTTTGTTGTAATCCATCTTGTAAACACAGTCACCGGATGCAATTACAACATAAGGCTCATGACTCTCTTTTAAGAAAGAAAGGTTTTGATAAATGGCATCCGCGGTTCCGCGATACCATGCATTGTTTTCTCCTGTAATCATAGGAGTAAAAACAAACAAGCCGCCTTGTTTTCTACCAAAATCCCACCATTTAGAAGAGCTTAAATGCTCATTTAAGCTTCTGGCATTGTACTGTGTAAAAACACCAACCTTCTGAATATGGGAATTGGTCATATTACTTAATGCAAAATCAATGCCGCGGTAACTGCCTGCAATAGGCATAGCAGCA
This sequence comes from Lachnospiraceae bacterium, assembly GCA_016297945.1. Lineage (GTDB taxonomy): Bacteria > Bacillota > Clostridia > Lachnospirales > Lachnospiraceae > UBA2882. The sequence continues at coordinate 24,269 of JAEDFR010000013.1, forward strand.
ATTGCGCGTTTTTTGGATAACTCACCCATGCGGTTATTATTTCCGCCGGCTAAAATAATTCCGATTGCTCTCATACCTACTCACCTGCCTTAATCAAAGATTTTCCGCTTGCAAGATTATTATCCGGATAATCCTCTGCTGCGGTCACACCGGAAATCACAACGTTTTTACCAATGGTCACGCCACTTGGTAAAACGGATTTTTCTCCGATACAAACAAGACCGTGATTGTAAATATGAGGCGCCGTATCGTTGTCAACTTCATCTCCGACACCAGTTTTAATATTATCACCGAGCATAACATTTTCGGCAATAATGGTCTTTGTGATTTCACAACCATATCCGATTTCGGTATCATTCATAATGATGGAATCCCTGACAACGGTTCCCTCACCAATCACAACACCGCATCCGATTACGGAATTATATACTTTACCGTAAATCTGTGCACCCTCGCCAATGATACATTTTTCAACTTCGCTGTTTTCAGATATGTACTGAGGCTGCAGTTTTTCGTACTTGGTATAGATTTTCCAGTATTCTTCATAAAGGTTGAATTCCGGTACAATGTCAACCAGCTCCATGTTGGCTTCCCAATAAGAATGAAGCGTTCCTACATCTTTCCAGTAGCCGTTGTATTCATAAGCATAACAAGGAGCTCCTTTTTGATGGCAATAGGGAATAACATGTTTACCAAAATCCAAGCCGGGCTGCTGTGCGTTGGCAATCAACGCTTCTTTTAAGGTTTCCCAATTGAAGATATAAATCCCCATGTTTGCCAGATTGCTTCTGGGATTCTCGGGTTTTTCCTCAAAATCATTAATCTTGTGGTCATCATCTGTAATCAGGATACCAAAACGCTTTGCTTCTTCATAAGGAACCGGCATAGCTGCAAGTGTTACCTCAGCACCCTTTGACTTATGATAATCAAGCATCACTTCATAATCCATCTTATAGATGTGGTCACCGGACAAAATCAATACATAATCTGGATTAAAACTGTCCATGTAATCAATATTCTGATAAATGGCATTGGCTGTACCCGTATACCACTCCGTATTGGAACTCTTTTCATAAGGAGGCAGAACGGTTACACCACCAATATTTCTGTCAAGATCCCACGGAATACCGATACCGATATGGGTATTCAGTCTCAGCGGCTGATACTGTGTCAGCACACCAACCGTATCAACACCGGAATTGATACAGTTACTGAGCGGGAAATCAATGATACGGTACTTTCCACCGAATGATACAGCCGGTTTTGCTACCTTAGCTGTCAACACACCAAGTCTGCTGCCCTGTCCGCCGGCCAGCAACATGGCAATCATTTCTTTCTTAATCATGTCTTCACCTCTTGCTATCTTCTCTAAATATCGGAAATAATATATCGAAAAGAATATTTTTAATTAGTATATAGATTATAGCATACTATATTTTTAAAGTGAATATTTTTACATACAAAATCCTGTTTTTTTAAAAATTTTATGTAAAAAATACACAAATTTAGTATTTCTTTTGTGCGATATTCTGTAAAAAGTACCAACTCCTTTCTTTTCTGCTAAGAAAAGCTCTACTTTTTTTGTTAAAATTTACCAAAACTTTACAAGCAAAAAATTTTATTTGTTTTTCTCGTAATGGCGGTTATAATGAATGAAGAGAAACAAAAGTGTTTTCTTTAAATCTATATAGTAGGAAGTGTAATCATGTATCAAATCGATTTTGAAAAACCGATTCACATTCATTTTATCGGTATTGGCGGCATCAGCATGAGCGGTCTGGCTGAAATATTAGCAGATCGAGGATTTACGGTATCAGGTTCAGATGCTAAGGAAAGCAGTCTGACCAGACAACTTCATCAAAGAGGGATTACCGTATTATACGGACAATCTGCCAAGAATATTACACCGGATATCAATCTTGTTGTTTATACAGCAGCTATTCATAATGATAATCCCGAGCTTTGTGCAGCCAAAGCGGCAGATATCCCATGTATGACACGTGCGGATTTACTGGGACAGATCATGAAAAATTATGAAATTCCAATCGCAATCAGCGGCACACACGGTAAAACCACAACCACCTCCATGATCAGTGAAATCTTTATGCAAGCACAAAAAGATCCTACTCTTTCCATTGGGGGAATTCTGCCTTCCATTGGCGGAAACATCCGAATTGGCGCATCCGACTATTTTGTCACAGAGGCATGTGAATATACCAACAGTTTTTTAAGCTTTTTCCCAAAAATCAGTATCATTTTAAATATTGACGCGGATCATCTTGATTTCTTTAAGGATATCGAAGATATTCGTTCCTCTTTTCGTCGTTTTGCCGCATTACTGCCAAAAGACGGTACATTAATCATAAATGGAGAAATTCCAAATCTGGCATCCATCACGGATTCCTTAGCATGTAACATCATTACCTTCGGTTTTTCCGATTCCTTTGACTATTACGCAAAAGACATTTCTTATGATGCCTATGCAAGACCTACTTATACCATCTGTCATAACGGGACAGAACAAAGCATTACACTTGGCGTGACCGGAGAGCACAACATTTCCAACTCCATGGCAGCCATAGCACTTGCCGATTTGTGTGGTATTGAAACAGAGACAACCAAACAAGCGCTTCTTGCTTTCTGTGGGACAGAGCGTCGTTTCCAATTAAAAGGGATCGTGGACGATGTTACAATCATCGATGATTATGCCCACCATCCAACAGAGATCAAAGCCACTCTCGAGGCTGCCCACAACTATCCTCATAACAAACTGTGGTGTATTTTCCAGCCTCACACCTACACCCGTACCAAGGCTTTGCTTTCAGACTTTGCCAAAGCCCTTTCCATGGCTGACCATGTGGTGCTTGCGGATATCTATGCAGCAAGAGAAACGGACAATTTAGGGATTAGTTCACAAACCCTTCAGACTGAAATCCAAAAACTGGGAACCACCTGTGATTATTTTCCGACTTTTGAAGAGATTGAAAAATTTTTACAAAAAAATTATTCTCCCGGTGATTTGTTGATAACTATGGGAGCCGGAGATGTCGTAAAAATCGGCGAAAATCTATTAAAAAAATGATTTATCCACAATATCCACAAAAATAACGGTATCAGATATACACGTTTGATTGTGGATATTTTAATTTACATAAACTTTACTTTTTCGTCTAGACAAGCATCTATTTTGAAGCATTTTTTATCAAAAACGAAATATTATGTGTACCTTTCATCCACATATCCACATATATTTGAAAATGCCGCGAAGCCTTGATTTTTGGCGCTTTTTTGGAAATTTACCTATTTCATTTTTACGAATTCTGTGCTATACTTGCACTTGCTTTGAAGAATGAATGAACAGGTGATAAGATGACACATTTAACAGTATCTTTGGAACAGGGATCGGACTTTACCGTTTTATCCAATCGTTTTATTGATGAATATATGGTTTTGGCCAATGATGCACAGATTAAGATTTATTTATATCTGTTGCGCATGAGTGGGGCAAATCTGCCTTTTGGTATTGCAGATATTGCCGACCATTTTAATTTTATGGAAAAGGATGTACTGCGTGCACTTTGCTACTGGGAAAAGAATCATCTCCTTTCTTTGGATTTCGACAGCGCACACAATGTAAAGGCTATCCGCATCCTGCCCTTACCTTCCAAAGAGTCTTTTGTGTCTTCTGATGCAACCTCTCCGCTTTCACAGATTCAGCAGGCAGAGATTGTTCCTCTGGCTCCTAAGCTTATGGTAAGCAATGCCTTACCTGAATCGAGTGAGCACGTGGAAAAACCCAATTACAATGCAGATGATCTGGTTGCTTTTAAAAACAACAACGAAACCTCTCAGATTATCTTTATTGCCGAATCCTACACCGGAAAGCCTCTGTCAGCTTCCGATATGCAGACTTTACTTTATTTATATGACAAACTCGGCTTTTCCATTGATTTAATTGACTATCTGATTCAGTATTGCGTGGGACGCGGCAAAAAGCAGTTTTCCTATATCCAGAAGGTTGCTATCAACTGGTATGATTCGCATATCACCACGGTGGAACAGGCCAAAAACCACACCGGCAAATATGACAAATCTGTATATACGATTATGAAAGCACTGGGCAAAAATGCAGACCCTACCACTCCGGAAATCGCATTTATCCGTAAATGGTCACAGGAATGGGGATTTTCTCTCGACCTGATTTTGAAGGCCTGTGAAAGAACTGTATTAAATACCGATAATCACCGTTTTGAATATACCAACGGCATTTTGTCCAAATGGCACGCTGCCAATGTAAAATCATTACAGGATGTGGATACTTTAGAGGAAAAGCACCACACAACAACTAAGACTTCTTCCAAGAATGCCGGAAATCCTAAGGGCGGTTTCAATGATTTTTCCCAGCGCTCTTATGACTATGAAGAATTGGAAAAAGCATTATTGAAAAGCAATTGATTTTGGAAATAATTGATTTTGCAATTATTAATTTTTGAATCAATTGATTTAGAACAAAGGAGTTTACTCATGGGGTTAACCAACAAGCAATTTGATACCATCATGCAGCACTATGATGATATTCAAAAAGAAAATCGTGATTTGCTGGCAGCAAAAGAACAGGAAATTCGCAAAAAAATTCCTCAATACTTCCAGTTCGGACAGGAAATCAATTCACTGCGGGTAAAAAGAGCAAAAGCTTCCTTATCCAAAAACGAGGCCTTTGTTTCACAGTGCCTGAAAGAAGAACAGGACTTAATAGAAAAACGCGACAAACTTCTCTTATCCGAAGGCTATCCGGCTGATTATCTTAGCTTGACGTATCATTGCCCAATCTGCAAAGATAAGGGACTTCTTTCTGATAACAGAACCAAATGTACTTGTTTTATTTCTGCCCAGACCAAGCTGTTATTTGAGCAGTCCGGCATTTATGAATTAATCAAAACACAAAATTTTGATACACTTTCCTATGAGTATTTTGATAAAGAGCATGTGGCAGGCTATCAGAATGCCGTAACGATAGCAAAAAATTTTATCACAAATTTCAACTCGGACTACCAAAATCTGCTCTTTTATGGTAATGTGGGTACTGGTAAAACTTTTTTGACATGCTGTATTGCCAAAGAATTGATGGAACAGGGGATTTCCGTTACCTATTGCAGTGCGGAACAACTATTCCGCATGCTGGTAGATTTACGTTTTCAAGAGGATAAGGATTCCTATTTTTCATTTATGGAGGATATCCATGACCGGGATGTTCTGATTATTGATGATTTAGGCACGGAAACCGTTACTGAGCGCGTCCGTTCCGATTTGTTTACCTGCTTAAACAATCGGGATATTGCTCATAAATCGACCATTATTTCCACCAATTTATCCATTGAAGAGTTAAACAAACGCTACTCCGAGAGGATTTTCTCACGCATGAGCAGTCATTTTACTTTTTGTAAATTTGACGGTCCCGACATACGTATGAAAATTAAGCTTTCCGGTAACTAATAACCAAATGACAGAAAGAGAGGATCATTCATCATGTCCAAACGTGAAGAATTGAGAAACTTAGAAACCATTCCTGTAGGATCTTTAGGAATCATTGCTTTACAGAGTTGTAAGGAATTAGGCGAAAAGGTCGACAAATATCTTGTTGACTGGAGAACCGAACGTGAACACGCACACAGTGAAGATCTGGCATTTAAAGGCTATCAACGTGATTCCTATCTGCTTCAGACGAAAGTGCCGAGATTTGGTTCCGGTGAAGCAAAAGGTGTTATTTTGGAATCTGTCAGAGGAAATGATTTATATATCCTTGTGGATGTTGCCAATTATTCCTTAACCTATTCTCTCTGTGGTCATCCCAATCATATGTCTCCAGATGATCATTTTCAGGATTTAAAACGTATTATTGCCGCTGTTGGCGGAAAAGCCCGCCGCATTACGGTTATCATGCCTTTCTTGTATGAAAGCAGACAGCATAAAAGAAGTGCCCGTGAATCTTTAGACTGTGCTCTGGCATTACAGGAACTTGTCAGCATGGGTGTAGACAATATCATTACCTTTGATGCACACGATGCAAGAGTTCAAAATGCGATTCCGCTAAACGGCTTTGAAACCGTTCAGCCGGCTTATCAGTTTATCAAGGGCTTATTGAAAAATGTAAAAGATCTGACCATCGATTCTGAGCATATGATGGTTGTCAGTCCTGACGAAGGCGGTATGAGCCGAGCTATTTATATTGCCAACAACTTAGGACTTGATATGGGTATGTTCTATAAACGAAGAGATTACACCCGCCTGGTAGATGGCAGAAATCCCATTATCGCACATGAATTCTTAGGTTCCAGTGTGGAAGGCAAAGACGTGATTGTCGTAGACGACATGATTTCTTCCGGCGAAAGTGTGATTGATGTCTGTGCCGCTTTAAAGAAACGAAAAGCAACCCGCATCTTTGTCTTTGCAACCTTTGGTTTGTTTACAAATGGTCTGCAAAAATTTGATGAAGCACACAGTACAGGACTTTTTGATTATGTTCTGACCACTAATTTAATTTATCAGTCACCGGAATTATTAAAGCGTCCCTACTATATCAACTGCGATTTAAGCAAATATATTGCTTATATTATTGATACACTCAATCATGATGCATCTATCAGCGATTTATTAAATCCCAGCGACCGTATCCAGAATCTGTTAGCACGCTATAAAAATGGTGAAATGTAAAAAAATGCCCGGTTTCAACCGTTTGAAGACGAAGTCTTGGTTTTGAAACCGGGCATTTAATAATTCATATGTTTCTTAAAACTGATGTCCGCATACGCTACAGAATGCAGCTTCTTCGGGCATGCTGTGATTGCAGATAGGGCAGACTTTTTCTGATTTTACAGAACCTTCTTCTGCTTCTACGGAATTATCTCCTTTTTTCTTATCCTCAATTTCAGATTTTAACTGGCCAATCAGTTCTTTCTTTGCTTTGATCAGTGTAAATAAATCTTCATACTCCTGAGTTTCATCATCCACATGTGTATTGAAATATGCCTCACCGATTTCTTCATAAGCTTTTTTAATTGCAGCTTCTGCTTTACCGATCTGTACCTGAAGTCCGGGGATTTCTGCATAGTTCTTTGCTTTTTTTGTTATTTCACTGTCTTTGATTGTCTGAATGGTTTCTCCCGCTTTTGATGATACTTTACTTAAAAAATCCATAAAAAATTCCTCCATTTCCTCCGTTCTGTCTGAACCGATTATTTATATGGTAAAATATGCAAAATGAAAAGTCAATGTATTAATATTTTTTTAATAATTGACAATCCAAAACGTCTTATTCTTCATGTGTCCCGAGAATGGTTACCACTAGACTTCTCAATATAAGGTGCCTGGCGACAAAGCTAAAAACCTGTTTTAGGTCACTTTCCATTTACTATTTTAGAATTTCATTGAACAAACTCTTAATGTAAATAGCTTCTATAATAAATGTGCACATTTTTGGTAGAAAAATATGACTGAAGAAAGTCTCTCATTTCTTTGGCATTATCAATTTCTGGTTGCAAATCCGGAATCGGGTTGACTAAAAACAGACTTCTGTTGCATAGTTCTTTCAATCCAAAGCACAACTTTCAAGCTTTTGTATCATCATCGCTTTTGCTAGTATTCCTTCTTTACATTCTCGAGATTATAGATTTTCTTAAATCGCTGTTCCTCTTCTTTCGTTCGAATCAACATGACCTCCGTGAAATATCCATCTTCTATATTCTTAAAACCGGCAACTTTTTCTCCTGTACAGATAGAACTGCGAATGACAGCATATTGTTTCTGGGGATCAAATGGTATGGTTTCTTTTAAATCTCGTTCCCAACTCCTTCTAACACCAAATTGTATTGAATTTATTTTTGGAATCACTAGCTTTTTCATTGTCTTCACCTTACTATCAATTCGAATTTCGAAGCAAAAAATCAGTAATCAGTTTCTTTTCATTATCTGTCAGGACATTCATATGACCTCTATCTTTCAACAAGTATGTTTGGCAATTGGGTATAATTCTCTCCGCTCTTTCTATAACTCCTTCTCCGGGAAATAAACAATCCTTTTCTGCTGCCATTACAAGTGTTGGTGCTTTGCATTTTTTCATTCTTTTTTCATCAACATTACTTGGCATCGCTGTTTTTACTTTTGCATAATCAATACTTAGCTTAGCGGTTTGATATATGTCATCCGTAATATTCTCCTCTGAGATTGCCATAGGTAAAATACACTTTTTTAACCACTTGTCCTTTTTTGTAATCCAATACATAATCATCGGTAACATCATACTGACACTTTTAATGGGCGGTGCGTTTTTTATCCCTGATGGAACGTATAATACTACTCTTCTTACTTTATCCGGCACTTCACACATTGTTTTAGCAATTATTCCAGCACCGAATGAACCTCCAAATAAGTCCATCGATTCGAATCCAAGCTTATCGATTATCTCTCCTGCCCACCTTCCGTATTTATATCCAAATGCTGACAAACAAGTTTCTGCACTTTTCCCCGGATGCCCAATTGTGTCAACGGCATATATATGAAAATCATTTAGCAGAAAATCACACGCTAACAGATTGTATGCTGTTGTTGCATTGCCACCATGAAAAACCAATAATGGTTCTTTCTCTAATGAGCCGGTCTCTATAATATGTGTTGTTCCAAAAGAAGTTTGAATATAAACATCCTTATATGAAACATTTAGTCTATTTAATTGCTCATCATATAATTCAATTATTTTTTTCTTTCCTGCTGTAGACTTATATATTGTTCTCATTTGTTTCCTCACTTTAATCTCACATAATTAAGTATTCATAATCCATCACCATGCCAACTCTTTTTATTATCATAATATCACACATATATCGAACTATATAGATGCAATAGAAGCTAACCGGCCTACAAATTGACTTGTCCTCTTCTATTTATTAGAATGTTTGTAAATATGAATTTGCTAAGGAAAATTAGAAATGCCTAATATTATAGAAATCACAGATTTAAAAAGTCCACAATTAGAAGTGTATACAATACGTTCAGAGGTGCAGCTTCTCCATTACTTTGAACCAAAGGAGGGCATCTTTATCGCCGAAAGTCCCAAGGTTATTCGTCGTGCGCTTGATGCCGGTTATGAAGTAATTTCTGCCTTGGTTGAGCTTGACCACATACACAATCCCAATACCGAAGTATCGGATATTTTAACAAGCATTGCAACAGCGCCTATCTATACAGCTGAATTTGATGTGTTAACAAAACTCACCGGATATAAATTAACGCGTGGTATGCTTGCAGCCATGCGCCGCAAACCTCTTCCCAATGTAGATGAAATCTGTGGGAATGCAAAAAGGATTGCCATTTTAGAAGATGTTGTAAATCCAACCAATTTGGGAGCAATCTTTCGAAGTGCTGCTGCCCTAAACGTTGATGCCATATTATTAACTCCTGCGTGTACCGATCCGCTTTACAGACGTGCAGCAAGAGTGAGTATGGGAACTGTATTCCAAATCCCGTGGACAATTTCAGAAAATGTATACGAAGAAATAAAAAGACTTGGTTTTAAAACTGCTGCCATGGCTTTAACCCATCGCTCAATTTCTCTTTCGGATCCTGCACCTGCAAATGAAGAAAGACTTGCTATCATTCTGGGCACAGAAGGCGAAGGATTAAAACCGGAAACAATTGCAATGTGCGACTATACAATACGTATTCCTATGAAAGAGGGCGTAGATTCCTTAAATGTTGCTGCAGCAAGTGCAGTCGCATTTTGGGAACTGTGCACCTAGTCAACTTTAAAAGTGCAAATATTGCACTCGTTTGATTCGAAAAGTGCAAATATTGCACTTTCAAGCGTTCTGCAGTGCAATATTAGCATTCTCATATACATAGTTCTTATTCCAATGTTTTGCTATATCTTCCTGTCATATTTTTTCTTCATAATGAAAATCCAACCCATTGACGCCAAAACGGAGAGCAACATAGAAACCATGGGTTGGATATACTACTTTCTCTTCTCTACGGGAATCTGTATTTCCGTAAGCCACTCGTTTTCTGTATCTTTATTCCATATCCCATCAATATAAGATTCTCTGATATTTCCGCAAATCTCATATCCGTTTTCTTCAATATATTGAAGTAGCATGGTATAAGATTTATGCAAGGTGCTATAAGAGCCTTTATGAAAAATACATGCTGCCATAGGTACTTTGGGAAATACCTTAAATACAATATCCCCGGAATCTTGTTTTTTCTCTGTGACTGCCTCACAAATTTCTACCAATATATCCTCATCTTTATATCCCGGCTCCAGATAGTGCGTAAAGCAGTACTCCGGCAGAGCACACTGGCAATCCAGATTTTCCATCTGTTCCCCCATCTGCGGCATAAGCTCAAACAGCGCATCGTATGACTTAATTCTTTGCTCCATAGTACAGACAATGACTTCCGGTATTTCTTTGATAAGAACCGGAGCAATTAAATTCTCACTACCTTTTGCAAGATAGCATTCCACCTGTGCAAGCCTCGCGGTCAGCACGGCCATCTCTTCTAAGATTTCCTGCTTTTTTGAAAAAAGCAGAGATCTTTCCTCTGCTCCATTCATCATTTTTCGAATATCATCTATGGAAAATCCCATATTTTTTAATGCTATAATTCTCTGCAGCTGTACCATCTGACCTGCTTTATAATAGCGGTAACCGTTTTCTTCATCCACATATACCGGAATTAACAGTTTCTGTTCATCGTAATAGCGAAGCGTCTTAATCGTGACGCGGTTCATACTGGCAAACATACCGATCTTATACAAATTTTCTTTTTCTTTTTTCTCAAAAGCAGGATGATACTGATTCATTTTCATCTCTATCATATTTTCCTCCATTCCGGACTATTCCATAGCCTCCTTTTTTCATACGGCTATGCTATAACCTCCCCTAAGGAACGAGTCAAGAAGAATGTAAAAAAGATTTTCGGTCGGCACGATTGTCTGTGTGCAAAAGGTGAATTGCCAATTCCTCTGCAGATGCCACAAATGCCAAAATGCATAATCCCCAACTATAAATATCGATAACAGAAACCCCAAAAATGTAGGGCAATAGAAATACTCCCAAGCCGGTTAGCTTGTTTAACCATGTATGTAATGGTGCAAAGCAATGAAACCTTACTGCCGCTGTAATATACGCTGCAAGCCGTACAATGACAATTCCCAATACGACATACCAGATTTTCCCCGGAAGAATCTGATATAAAACGGGAAAAAGACGTACCAGCATCACACTGTAAAACAGCATGTCTGCGATACTGTCCAGTTTTGCACCAAACTCACTTGCTCTCCCAGTTTTTCTGGCAAGCCAACCATCTAATATATCTGATAAACCGGCAAACGTATATGCAATAAGAAACCATATCGTTTTCAAAGGTAGAAAAAGCAGAAAAAAAGAGGCCACCATCCGCATGGTGGTAACGGTATCTGCCATATTCCAATTATGTCGTTTACCTTTCATCATTGCTTGCAGTTTCTCCAATTATAATTATATAGAAATCATATAGATATCCGCCAATTCATCTTCATATGTAAAGCTTCTTTCATATACACCGCCATTTTTCTCTATCACTTTGATAGAAGCAGTATTCGTTTTTTCAACGGATATTTGAAGTTTCGTCATTCCCGCTTCCTTTGCTACACCTATCAGTTGATGCAGCATTTCGGTGGCATATCCCTTTTTTCTTTCAGAAGGACGCACACTATATCCACAATTGCCAAAATCTTTCAAAAAAATCATTCAACGTATGTCTCAAATCGATGATACCAATAATCCGATGGTCGCTTTTTCTTTATATTTGATTCCTTTTTTCCAAGTATACAAACCTTAATTCTTCTGTAATATCTTTTTCAGAAAAAACTTTGTATCCCAGTTTCTCATATAATTCTATATTTCTTTTACTTTTTGTACTGGTAAAAAGTTCATATCTATAACCGGGAAACTCCCTTTCTATACTCAAAAGAAGCTTTGTGCCAATTCCTTTTCCCTGGTCTTGTGGGTGAACCACCAATTTTCCTATATAAACGGTTCCATCTTCCAAATAGCCTCTAACGGAACCAATTATCTTTCCTTTTTCATCCAGAGCTTTTAAAAAAACACCTTTTTTATATTCATTTTGTACATCTTCTAACGTCTGCTTTAAGGGTGGAATATCCATATTATTAAAAAGTCGCGCCTCACTCTGATATGCAAGATATTGCAAATCAAGAATATCCTGCAAATCCTCTCTTTCTGCTATTTCTATATTCATTCTATATTACTCCGCCTTCCCACTTTCTTAATTATATATGTTGTATCGTCATACAGACTGTACCCTGCCTCTGTATATTCTGTCGGCGTCAGAAGTCCTATGGCATCAAAATATTGCAGAGTGCATATACTCACTCCGGTCAATTTGCTCACTTCATTTACTGTCATTATTTGCTTTTCCTCCTCGTGATAAGCACACTCTAAACTATTACGTTACGTAGAAGTAAATACATTTTTCAATAAAATAATGCTTAATAAAAATGGATATAATATTTGAGGAAAAATATCAGTTAATATATTTATTCCAGCGTCTGGCAAAACTCATCTATCTTTTCATCATCTTCAACCTTCATATTTTCTTTTGGATCGACCAAAATTAATTCTGCTTCAAATTCTTTTATTCCAATATATTTCTTCATTTTTTTAATAGCTTTATCCGCACCACCGCCACTAAAACATATAAATACTGCGATTTTCTTTCCCCGAATATCCTGGTTTTCTTTTATAAAACTTCTAACAGGCGGTGTAAAAGTACTGGCCCAAACCGGAGTGCCCAAAATAATTCTATCATATTTCTCAATACTAAATTCATATGGGAGTAGTTTCGGCTTTTCTCCCATAACAGCACTTTTCCCACCCCAGATGAACTTTTCTGCGCCATTGTCCGGAAATGCTTTGACCGGTTCGATTCGAATGATATCCGCTCCTAGTTTTTCTGCAATTTTTTCTGCCACATATTTTGTATTGCCTGACATTGAATAATATACGATTGCTGTTTTCATTTTCTCTCCACTCCTTGATTTATCTTTTTTTGTATGTGATTACAATTCCAATAACAGAAACCAAAAAAGCAATCGGTGCAAGTCTTACAAAAATAAATTCAAACCCGTGCAAGATGGTTCCCACAACTGCTAATTCAGGATCATTGTAATTCCAATCTAAATAGGAACTGTTCATAAATGCAAAAGCAATAAAAAGCATAACAATTAATATGCAGAATGAGATGAGTATCCAACGAACGGTTTTCACTTTTGCCATGCTTCTCTTTGCAAGCTGCAGATTAATCACCTCTAGTTTTTCGGAAATTGTCTTTATATCGTCCGAATTATTTTCCTGTACGTTTTCTCCAAGCAATACACTTACAGAAGTATCCAACTCATTAGCCAATAAAATAAGCATATTGGAATCCGGAACCGATAAACCATTCTCCCACTTTGATACAGTCTGCCTTACCACATTAAGTTTAATTGCAAGTTCTTCCTGTGAGAGCCCTTTTGATTTTCGAAGATTTTTTATGTTTTCGTTCAACATAGTCTGTGCCTCCTTGTTTTTTGATACCTCAATTTAATATCAAAAGAGCCATTGCCACAAGCAACGCATTTTAACATTGCTTTTTTCGAGCATTTACACTAAAAATAGGTTTGCGTTCTTCCCTACAAACTGGAATTTGCTAAATACACTTAATAAAAAACATTTCCATTGGTTGCTCATATCCCGGAATATCTATAACAAAACCACCACAATCTTTATATCCTAATTTTCTATAAAAATGCTGTGCTTCCTCATCAACTTGGGTAGATGTCAAAAGCATACCATATCCCTGAGATTTCATATCAGCTTCCCAATGCTCCATAAGTTTTTTTCCATAACCTTTTCCCTGATAATTCCAGTCAATAAACAGCATGGTACAAAATGGTGTATTGTCCCAAAAAAGATTATATCTCAATAGTCCAATTGGTTTATTATCATCAAATATAATATATCCTCTTTTATTACTTACTTTGTTTTCAAATTCCGGTTCCGGTAAATGCCTGTCAAGACTATACCAAAATTCTTTATCTTCCGTTTGAACATATCTAATCTCTATCATTATCTTTACCTCTACAGCTTCCGATTTTTCCCTCTAATAATTAAATATATTTTTAACACTCAATTTTTCTCTGCTTTACACAAATGACGACTGCCATAATAATCATTGGAATCATACTGATAATGCCAATATATACCGGACCAAATGCCACTATCATATATATCACAAATTGTTTTCTACTTATTTTTGTTTTTTCCATCTTGATTTAACCATTATATCATAATGTAAATAGACTGTGTGAACTGCCCAAAGAATAAATTCCTGATAATAAAACATTGATGAATTGGTTAAAATACAAATTGATTCATATGAATTTGACGATTCTGATATAAAACCCAAAAATAAAATTGACGATTTTGCAGAAAATGCTTGAAATAAAATTAACGATTTTGCAGAGAGGTGATCTATTCTGTTTAAGAGAAAAATATATAATCAATTACTACAATGGAACGAGGAATCAAACGGAAAAACAGCTTTATTGGTAGAAGGAGCAAGGCGTGTCGGTAAATCCACAATAGTTGAAGAATTTGTACGAAACGAATACGAGAGTTACATCATTGTTGATTTCTATAGAGCTTCATCTGCCACAAAAAAACTATTTGATGCTTCGTCAAATATTATATTCATTTGTATACCTCATCGCTTGCAACACTAAAATACATTATGACGTTGCGCACAAGCCGGCTCCCTCACAATAAGCATTATATCATAATGTAAATAGACCATGTGAACTGTCCAAAGAATAAAATCCTGATAATAAATCATTAATAAATTGATTCATATGAATATGCCAATTCTGATAAAAAACCAAGAATATAAATTGATTATGTTAAAAGCTAGTAAATCTATTTTTACACATTTCTTAATAGTGCGCAAAGTAAAAATATTATAATATTATGACAGTGCGCAAGGTTCTAGTTGTAAGAAATCCTCATCTACATATACAACCTTTACAGAAACTGACGTTTTTCTTTTCTTTCAATTATCGTTCCAAAAACCGTATTTCCTTTACAAACAGAATGCTCACCGAAACAATCACGAGTGCCACACCTGCAAAAGATATTACCATCGCAGCACCTCTTCCTACGCTTATTCCACCACATTTTGCTATCCAGTCTGCTAAAATCCCGCTGCATCCATATGCAATGACATATCCAATCTGTGACAGAAATCCTACAATGCCCCATACACGTCCCTGCAATTCTACCGGTGTATTTGTTCTAACTAAGAAATCGAGACAATTATTCGCAAACGGCAGCATCATGAAAAATCCAAAACCGGACAGAGTAATAAACACAATACTTTTTAATAATCCAAACCCCAAAATACATAATCCTGCCATTGTCAGCGACAGGCTGAGTACCTTTACATATTGGCTATGAATGCCTCGAATTCCAAGATACAGACTTGATACTAACATTCCGCTGGCGCAGACGGTTTCTGCAATTCCCAGTGTCTTCGCATCTGCTATGGATAAAATCAACGGCTCCGCCAAAATCTGAAATACGCCCATAAAAAGTGTCAGCAGAGAAGATACCATAACGAGCAGTAATACACCTCTTTTTTTGCTGATTGCATTCCATCCGTCCTTCATGCTCTCTTTAAAAGAAATCTGCTCCAAACTCTTTTCTGTCTTAATTCCTTTTCTTACAGCAAATGTTGAAATCACAGTTAAAATAAAAGTACAGATATCAATAACCAACAAAAGCTTTATATCACTGATTGACAACAAAATCCCTGCTATAACCGGTGAAACCAGATATCTTGCGCTTCCCGCCAGAGAAATAAGTCCACTTGCCTTGGAATATTCATCCTCAGTTAATAAGTCAGAAACGGTTGCCTTGTATGCCGGATCCAGCAAGGAAGAAAATACGGCAGATATAAATACTCCAATACATATATGGATCAGAGGAACCTCACCTCTCATCATACAGACCAGAATATAAAGCACCCCTATCGCGGAAAATCCATCACCAATCATCATAAGAAGTCTTCTGTCATACCGGTCTGCCAGTACGCCCG
The DNA here is from genome assembly GCA_016297945.1 of Lachnospiraceae bacterium. GTDB lineage: Bacteria > Bacillota > Clostridia > Lachnospirales > Lachnospiraceae > UBA2882. Next base: position 40,454 of record JAEDFR010000013.1, read on the forward strand.
CCGGAACACTAAGCAAAAGCGTTGGAAGAAATCCCAACAGGGTAACAAGCGCCATTCCTGCTGCACTTCCCGTCTTCTCAAAAACATAAACGCCAAGTCCAAAGCTTGTAAGACCTCCTCCTATGGCAGATATCAATTGACCCATCCATAGTAATATAAATTTTCTAAAATTTGATTTTTTCATTTTAATCTCCATTCCATCAATCTTCGTCCAATAGCACATATAGTATTGAAAAATCTACTTTCTTTCACATTTCTCGTTCATTTCGCACAACCGACAGATTGTCGGTCGTATTGTGAAAATATAGTAACTATCCTAAAATAGAATAGTTACTGAGCCCTATTTTCTGTAGAACATTGGAAGCATGGCCTCAAGCATACTTCCCTTTTCCATATGAAGTAAAATTTCCGAATTGCTGATAAATGCAAGAACCATTTTCTTTTTTTCTTCTTCAGTATATTCTATGAAATCATCAAATACCGTGTTGGCATACAAAAGAAGCATCTGCATGGTTTCCTCCGG